>JADLGZ010000098.1 GCA_020849075.1 Fimbriimonadaceae bacterium
TATCCACGGTCATGAACCGAGAATGAACCATCATGCCTGGGGCAAACATCACGGCCAGAGACCCTGCGAGGGCCCCTGCCCAATGCACCCGGCGAAAGAGAAACGTCCAGACCACCCACACGATGCCAGCACCTGCCAAGCAAGAAAGAAACCGCCCGGTTAGAATCTCTTGCGCAAGGCCCGCGGTCGTCCCCCCGCCCGACGAAGGCACACCAAGGCCAAGGCTATGGAGGACCCCTAAACCAAGGTTCTGAATCGTGAAGTAGAGAGTGCCGTAATTGTAGAAATTGGGGGTAAGGTCAGTCGCCTGACGTGTGACCATCCAATTAATGGGCTCATCTGGATGCAAGCTGGTGACGCGAAGGGGGCCAGGCAAACCCCAAGAAATGCCGACTAGGCGGATGGCCAGAGCCGCAACAAAGAGGAGAAAACCAAACTTAGCGGACTGGGCCACGATCGGATGGTAGCACTCTCAGGCACGCTTCTACCACCCTTGGATCGAAGGTGGACCCTTTCTCTTCCACAAGGTAAGTCCTAGCCACGAGATGACCTTGCTGGCTCGCCCGCTCGACATATGCCTCGGCAACCGCGATGATACGGGACTCAACCGGCATCTCTTGATTCAAGGCACCATGGCGATGCCTAATAATCGGGGCTAGACCTCGCAGTGTGGGTACCAACTCCAGCATCGCGGCGCTCACTTCCGTGTGCTTTGCGAATGTGGCTCGTTCGGCTGGCGTCCAGTCATTGGAATCTCGCTCATTAATCAACTTCCATGGAATGGCGCACAGACCAATATCGCGGAGGCGGGCCGCATCTTCCATCTGACGTAAGTTCCGCTTGGGCAAGCCCATATCTTTCCCGACCGCAATGCAGAGGGCGGCAACCCGATCCGTTAGCCCTTCTCGACCGGGGCAGCGTAATTCTACGGCTGAGCCAAATACCTTTAGCAATGAGAGTTGTTGGTCAGCCTGCCGACGGGGGAGGATTCGTAGCGCGATCCAAAGCATCAGCCCAGAGCACGCCAGCACTGCCCCCAGGACGAGTACCGCGCCAAGACTCACACTCCACCTCGAATCGCCTCAATAAAGGCATTTACCACACGCCGATCAAACTGGGTTCCAGAACATCGCTCTAGCTCGCTAATGGCCTGATCTGGCGTCATTGGGTCTCGATAGCTTCGTGGCTCAGACCCTGCCATAGCGTCAAAAGCGTCACTAACCGCGATAACCTTGCTCTCTAGAGGAATGTCTTGATCATGCAACTTTAGTGGGTACCCCTTGCCATCAAGACGCTCGTGGTGGTGACGAATCCAAGGCACGATTTCGCGGAACCGCTCACTTTGGCTGAGTATGTGGGCACCAAACTCAGAATGCTGCTTAACGTGTTCGTATTCGGCTTCGGTGAGTTTTGCCGGCTTGTCCAGAATCTCCTCATCTATGGCGATTTTTCCGATATCGTGCAACACGGCTGCCTTCCGCAACAGCAATGCTCGTGTCGGAGAGAGTCCAAGTCGCCTACCAACGTCCTCGGCGAGACGCCCAACACGCTCCAAATGCCCATGAGTGTAGGGATGTGCCCGCTGAAGCATGATCGTCAACGCGACCATCGTCTCATAGGCATGGTCCTCCATCCGCTTATAGGAACTGATGATCCAGCGCAAAAGCTCGAGCGGGATGATCATTAACGGAACAATCCACAGCGCATCGCCGCGAAGAGAAACACCAACTCCGAGGGCAACAAGGAGGTATGCCCCAAAGCAGAGGACTGTTGACCGAACCCCGTCTAACGCCTGCGACCCAAAGCGCTGGGCGCCCAAGAGATGATTCATCCATCCAACTAGAGAAACGTTGGTCACCAAATACCCCGCTACGAAGGCGACCATGCGAAGAGCCCAGTGCCCACCAAGGGTCGCCCACCACAGGATTCCCCCGACTGATGAGGACAACATGACGATTGGCAGGTTAAGCCCTAGCCAGTAGGCCTTTCGAGGTCCTGGGCGAAGCAGGGTCGCGGCAAATAAGACAATGACTTCGACGAGGAGGGCTACCACGGGCCCGCCCGTGAAGAGGAGGCCGGTAAGGAACGGCAGGGATAATGAAAGGAACACGCCCTCCCGAGCAAAATGTACAGGCCTCAACTCCGAGACCAGCGCGCATGAAAGCAGTACGACCGCCGCTAGCCAAGCGACTTCGCCGACAGGGGCGGCCCAAGCCAAAACTGCAATGCCGCCAAGGGCGGCAACAGTCAAGGCGCCGCGTAATTGTCGATCAGGGCTTCGAGCGACCAGAGCCTCCTGATGAGGCCACCTTTACGATCTTAGTGCCGGACAAAGCAAAGTGTGATTCGCCCGTCCATTTGCGCTCCGCGAAGGTCCCCTCTTCTCCCTTCCAGTCCAACTTCACCGTTCCGCTAGACAACGCCTGACCACGAAGGGTCTTGAAAGTTTTCGGTTCTAAGTCAAATGTGATATCCGATTTGAAGGTAATGCGCAAGCCCTTGATTGGGCTGTCACCGGCGGACATCCCGTATTGGCTATTGATAAACGAAGTCAACTCACTGTCCAAGCTCAAGCTTGCGCTGACCCGTTCGACTTTTTTGCCATTCACCGAGACCTGTCCATCGTAGCGATATTTCATGTCAAGCCGCTGCACCATTGTCTGACCGCTTGAGCTTGTTTTCTGGGGTTGGTAACTGACCGTTGTGAGCCATGTGTCCCCGATCTTCACCGGATCATCCGGCAGTTTCGGGCTAAAGTCAAAGGCGCTATCCAGGGAACCCACAAAGAGCGACAGCCTATACAAATCCATGATGTACTGTCCGGCAAGGATTTGCGTGATCGTTGTCGGCGAGGCCTGCTGAGCCGCCATCACGTTCAACTTCGTGGCCTTGGGTGGCTTGACTTCCTTTACCTCAATGAACTGATTGATCGGCGTCAAGATAAGATCCAGTTTGAATGCATCGGATTCCTTGACCTTCTTGATCGCGAGTGTTTCCTCGTCATTATCTAAGCGGTACGTGGGGCCACGGTCGTACCGCATGGACGCATTCCCATCCCCATCCACCGAGTTCACGGTGGTGTTAAAACCATATTCGTACCCTGTCTCGCTTGGAAGGAATGTATCCAACCCCTTTTCTTTGATCTCTACGGTAAGTAGAGCGTTCATTTTGTAGGCGTTGTATTCACCCTTGACAAACTTTCGGTTCAGAAGAACCGGAGTCTTGCCGGGTGCAGGAGTTGCTTGCCCAAGCAAGGCGGCGGTCAGTAGTGCGGCAGTTACAAGCATCGTTGTTCTCAGTTTATTCTCAATTAGGACGGCTCGGAGACCAGCTTATTACGCAGGCAGGGCTTTGATAACCTGCTTTGCGATAACCATTCGCTGAATCTCGCTACACCCCTCGCCGATCTCCGTTAGTTTGGCATCACGCCAGAGTTTCTCCACAAGATAATCAAACGTCATTCCGCGCCCCCCATGAATTTGAATGGCACGATTGGTCACCCGGTTCGCGGTCTCACTGGCGTAGAGCTTTGCCATTGAGCTTGCCTTGATGACATCCTTGCCCTGGTCAAAGAGGGTCGCCCCCTTCTGCAGTAGTAGCCGGGCGGCTTCGATCTCGGTCTCATTGTCCGCCAGCATGTTCTGCACGCTCTGCATATCGCATAGCTTGCGGTTGAACTGCTCTCGCTGAGTGCTGTACTCACTGCACAATTCATGGGCCTTTTCGGCGATACCGAGGGCCATGCCGGCAATGCCCAAGCGCCCACGATATAGAAGCCCAATCGCCTCGGTGAACGTGCAAGGTGTGTGCCATGCCTCCGCGTTTTCCATCTTGAAGCGCACCGTGTTACTGGCTCGAACTCCAATCGTGTGAATCCTCTCAAGTAGTTCCCAGCCCGGCTGGTTGGTTTCTAGGAGCCATGCGCTCTTTCCATCTGCACTGACCGATGGGTCGCAATTCGCGGCGATGATAATGAGATCAGCCTTGCCGCCATTCGTAATGAACATCTTTTCGCCGTTCAAATGGAACCATCCGTCGCGGCCTGCTATCGGGGTTGCCGATGACCTGACTCGTCGGGCATCCGAGCCTGCATCAGGTTCGGTCAAGCCCCAAGCCAACTTTATGTCCCCGCGAACGATCCCCGGCAGGTACTTGTCCTTTTGCTCTTGAGTACCAAAGGTGGCGATGTGCCCCACGCAAAGAGCATTAATCGCGGCAATGTTCATGCTCAACGCAGGATCGCCCTTGGCAAGCTCGCGGCAGGCCTCAACGTATACTCGGCAACTCCAGCCTCCACCACCCAACTCCTTGGGCAAGGTCATGCTGAGGAGGCCCAGTTCACCAAGACGAGGCCAGATATCATCAGGGAAAGCAGTGTTGGTCTCCCATTCCCGCGTGCATGGGAGCACTTCGTCCGCGACAAATGCGCGCACTTGATCAAGGAATCTCGTTTCTTGCTCGGAAAGGTTTAAGAAGAGGGAGTCGTCTCGGCGATGAGACAGGCTGGCCGTCGGCATTCACTTATTGTACTGCCTTTGCCTGCTTCCTCCTGATATTAAGTTCCCGCGGTCGGAAAGACGCATCCGCTCGTGAGGTGGGCTGGAGATTGAGAACTATCGTACTTCCGCACCTTAACGCCTGCGAGAGCGGCAAGCCGGCCGTTCAGTTCTTGCAGCATATCATCGCCGTAACCGGCATACTGCTTCACAATCTTCCCCTTCGCGACCAGCGAAACGTACGCGCCACGCTCGGCTTTGAATGCCTTGATCACCTTGAGATCGGGATCCAACAAGATTGGGAAATGGGCCTCGGTCGACTGGCGCCACTTGTCCGCATCAGCCTTGCCTGTATTGATAATGCCCACGGTGTTCACTTCATTGGGATAGAGTTGGTAGAAACGTTCAAAGTAGAGTTTCGCGCCAAGGCAACAAGGGCACTCCTTTTCGATAAAAAAGAGAAGCAAGGGCTTTCCATCCGTTAGGGACTGGAGCGTATGGGATTGACCATCAAGTCCCATGAGCTTGAAATCGGGCGCTGGCTTAAGAGATTGATCATCGGCCACCGCCTGCATTTCCGGCGTCACCGGATGGTCTACTTTCTTACGCATCTTGAGGCCCACCGCGGCCGCCCTATTCTGAGCTTCAATGGCGGGATCCAACTTAGGTTCATCCCGCTTGGGGGTCAGTAGATAGCCCGCCAAGACAGCACCAGCAGCCATTGATCCGAGACCAAGAACGACCTTCAGCTTCATGTCCATGGTCACCAGTTTACCGGTGGAATGCCACCAAAACTCTGCGGCAAAAGGGCCAGATCATCCGTCACTTTTTTGTTGATGGGAGCGACGATGCGCCCATCGCCCCTCAAGCCGGCCCGTGGCCAACCTGGAGGCGCGCAATTTGGGGGTTGTGAGGAGAGAGAGCCCCCAAATGAAGCCCAAACAAGCCATTGAGTTTATCAAAGAAAACGAATGCGAACTGATTGACATTCGGTTCACTGACCTGTTCGGAATGTGGCACCACTTCAGCGTGCCCGCCGTTGCCTTCCGGGAGGATGTCTTTGAAGACGGGCTCGGATTTGATGGATCAAGCATTCGAGGATTTCAAGCCATTGATCAGAGCGATATGCTCCTCGTGCCCGACCCCGACACGCTGTTCGTGGATCCATTCCATGATTACAAGACCGCGGTGATCATCTGCGACATTGAAGACCCGATTACCCGCGAGCGCTATAGCCGTGATCCTCGCTATGTCGCAAAAAAGGGCGAGGCCTATCTCAAGAGCACCGGGATTGCGGATACCGCCTTTTTTGGGCCAGAGGCGGAGTTCTTCATATTTGATGAGCTGACCTATGACACTTCGCCCCATCGCATGGGCTTTTCGATTGACTCCCTAGAAGCCCACTGGAACAGCGCTAAGCCGGGTTCCAGTAGTACGATCGGCCCCAAGGGAGGGTACTTCCCTTGCCCGCCGGTTGATAAGCTTCAGGACATTCGAAGCGAAATGATGTTCACCCTGCTGGGCGCGGGGGTGGATACGGAAGTTCACCATCACGAAGTCGCCACCGCCGGGCAGTGCGAGATTGACATGAAGTTCGACACGCTCGTTTCGATGTGCGACAAACTGCAAAAGTACAAGTACATCGTACGAAATGTCGCGGCAAGCTATGGCATGGTTGCGACTTTCATGCCCAAACCCCTCTACGGTGACAATGGTAGTGGAATGCACGTTCACCAGAGCCTCTGGAAGAATGGGAAAACCATCATGTACGACGAGAAGGGGTATGCGGGCCTCAGCGATGCCTCGCGTTGGTATATCGGAGGCCTCCTCAAGCATGCCGCAGCACTCCTCGCTTTCGCCGCGCCAACGACGAATTCGTACCGACGGTTGGTGCCCGGTTATGAGGCACCGATCAACTTGATCTATTCGAGCAGAAACCGCTCGGCCTGCATCCGCATTCCGATGTACAACAAGAGCCCTAAGGCCAAGCGAATTGAGTTCCGGGCTCCCGATCCGACGGCCAACGGCTATCTCGCGATGACGGCCATGATGATGGCTGGGCTAGATGGAATTCAGAACAAGATCGAACCCATGAAGCCGATAGATAAGGACCTATATGAACTCCCGCCCGCCGAGAAGAAGGGCATTCCTCAGACCCCTGGCTCGCTGAGAGCCGCCCTTCTGGCTCTCAAAGATGACCACCAGTTCTTGCTGAAAGGGGATGTGTTCACCCAGGACCTGATTGATACCTACATTGATTGGAAGCTAGTGAACGAGTGCGACGCGATTGACCTTCGGCCCCATCCGTATGAGTTTGCCATGTACTCCGACTCTTGACTCCAAGACGACTAGACCCCAGCGCAATATGCGTTGGGGTCTAGTTTGTTAAGGTTTGGGATTACAGTCGGAAGCCGACGTATGCGCCAATCCCATTAACTTCGGAGTCGCCATTACCGTAGTAGCGAAGCTCGAAACTGATCGGGTTCATCCCCGACTTCCATTCGTAGCCTGCACCAACCATGTAGGCGAGCTTAGTCTTGTTGTAACCGGGGGCATGGTTGAAGGCGACGCCTACACCACCCGTCCAGTAGATCCCGTTGTTGGGCTGCCCCGTGATCGTCAACAGGACCGGGATAACGCGGATGTCGTCGCTTGACTGCCAATCCGCAGAGATGCCGAGCGAGTAACCCATCATAGAGTCGCCTCCAAGGCCAATATCCTTGATCTTATAGTCAATACCGCCGGTGAACCAGAGGTCGGACGTAGCGTCTCGAGTGTCGCTATCGGTAGGGTAGAAGAAGCCCAAGCGAAGGTTGATACCCGACAGCGAGGAGCCTTGTGCGAAAGCCGAGCCTGCGAGGAGCACAGCACCGGCGAGAGTCATGATTTTCTTCATGTGTTTACTTCCTTGTATGGATTAGCCTGTCGTCTATCGCTCGTCGCCCGGTACCTTCCTCGGTTTCCACCAAGCTCAAAAGCTCCAGAAACAGTGCTTCCACAATCATTATAGTGGCATATTTGACAGTATCGCAAGGGTTGAATGAGGATTCTTGGATTTTCGGCCTACGGAGACCACCGCTCGACGGAGTCCCCGATGGCTTGCGCGAGGCCGGCTATTTGGGCAAATTGCTCCTTTGAGGTATCTAGGGGCAAAGTGCTAGCATCCTTGAGCTTCGACTCTTCAAATGACCACTCCTGCCCCATTCCGTCGGTGATGCTTAGCCATGCGCCTTCTGGAGAGGCAAGCGAGTGCCGAAGAGCCTGGCGGCTAAGCCTTACCACCCTCGGCAGGCCATCAAACAGCTTGAACTTAGTGTTTGAAGGGGGGTCGGTGGGCTTACTAAGCCTGATTAGGCGCACACCGTGAGGCGCAACCGCGACAACGTCGCCCGTAGCAAAGTCTACGTAGCCTCGTGGTGGGTCGCCATCAACAAACTCCGTGGCATTCATGGCGAAGCTCCGTGTGCACGCAAAGTAGGACGCAATCCAAGGATCCCACCGCATGATTTGATCTTCCTTAAAGTCCACTGGTTTGTCGGATCGTTTTGACGTTGCCTCCTGCACTAGGAAGACCCGATTGAAATGATCAAAGCCCCGACTCATAACACTCTCAGGGTCATTACTATGGGGCGATCCCAGGGCATGACCTAGCTCGTGGAGCATAGCCCCCATGCCCGTGGCTGCTTGTCCCCAGCAAACAGACCTACCGACGCTGTCGTCAAATACCTTTGAGGTGTCAAGCGGGGTGGAATCGTTAAACGCCCGCTCGACATCCCGGATCGAATTGGGCCAAGCAAAAAGGGAAAGGCTACTAAACATTCCGAGGTGCCCGCCCCCAAGGGCAAAGTGCCCTTTCGGGCGCTTGCCATCATAGGTCGCCCAATTGAAGACCACCATGGCCTTCGCACCGCGATAGTAACCACTCTCGTCAAGCCAACGATTCACAGTCTGCCAAACATCGCCGTCCGATTGGCTAAGCAACCACTCCGTCGTATGCGGGACTTTAAGCGTTAAGACGTTCACCTTGCCGTCCTCATCAAGATCAAGCCGAAATGTCGTCCGTCCGTGGCCATTGCTACGCATGGTCTCAGCGGTGAAGGTCTGCATCAGCTTTGCGGCGGTATCCAACTTCTCGCGGTAATTCTGAGGATCGTTGGAGAACTGGCTCAGGTACTCCGTACCTCCATCGCTGGAAGTCAGATAAATCACCTTGATCGAATTGGTCGCAGTCTGAGGCGAGTAGTTCAAAGTGATCAGCTTTGACTTTTTGCCGGATTTAACATTGACCCGGTTCCTGCCTTCCTTGAGTTCCACGAGGATCTTGAACGCCCCGTTGTGCGAAGTGACTTGATTCTTGGCATCAATTCGCTTGCTGTCCCGGTTCTCAACTTCGACGACCCCATCGGCACCACTACCACTTACCA
>JADLGZ010000099.1 GCA_020849075.1 Fimbriimonadaceae bacterium
ATATCACCCTTCTCCAGACCGCGGAAGTAAAGACTGAGTTAAAGGTTACACAGACTCAGCGAGATCGAATGAACTCGGCCTCCTCAAGCTACAACACGGTGGCAAAACGGATTGAGGACAAGCTTCGAAAGGGGCAGAAGCCTTCAGAGGCCGACCAAAAGGACATGCGCACTCAATTTGATCGCATGCGAACTGGAGTCTTGGATGTCCTCAATGCCGCACAGATCAAGCGGTTGAGAGAGATTTCGTTGCAGACAGCCGGGCTCATTGCCCTAACGGATCCTGCTGTATCCAAGAAAGTGGGCCTGACGCCCGCCCAACTGACAAAAGTCAAGAGCACGCTGAAAGCTTCTTACGAGCAAGCAGGAAAGGTCACGAACCAAGTTCGAGACAAGATCGAACGTGAATTCAAGGGCAAGAACCCCAAGACTGATGCGGAGAAGCGCAAACTGGCCGAGCAGTACGAGAAGCGGGTTAATGAAGAGATGCGCAAGATCCAGCCGAAGCTTGAGCAAATTCGTAATGATGGTCGGGCGAAGATTATGGCGACTCTGTCGGCGGGGCAGCGGACTATATGGAATTCCCTTCTGGGCAAGCCGTTCAATCCTTAAGTAGGGCCGCGATTTTGGCCATGGATTGATCCATAAGATCAATCTTAGGGCGGCGGACTAGCTGTTGACGCCAAGCCTCGGCAAGTTCATCTGAGGAATGACATATTTGGAGTAAACCACGGCTCGCAAGCTCGTTCGCCGTGGCGGCTTGATGACCGTAGCCGGGGCCGCACGTAAACCAAACATCCCATTCCAATGCCTCGGCAAAGCTGTGTCCCCCATTCTTGGGTACGAAAGTGCCTCCAACAAAGACCACCGAAGCAACGCTGTATACCTCGCTTAACTCACCCACCGAGTCAAGGAGAATCAGTCGGTCGTTGGGCCCTATGCCTTTGGACCGCATGGCGTAGCCCAAGCCCAAGCGATCTAGAACCGAGGTTGGGCCTTCCGGACGATCTAGCCGCCGGGGCGCGAGGACAAGGCGGACCTCTGGCCGGTCCTTCCAGAGCTTCGCTATTGCGTCCAAGACAACCTCTTCGTCATGGGGATGGGTGCTTCCGGCGACAATCACGGGTGCATTGTTATCGGCGGCCAGAATGGCTTGCCATTTTGACCGAATGGCGTCTGGGGCTTTGGTGTGGCCAAGGCGAAGCTGGGGGCCAACAAGGGAGATGCGCTCAATAGCGACGCCAGTTCTGATGAGTCGCTCAATCTGGTCCTCGGACCGCACGGCAATTCGATCCGCCATTCTGAATCGAAGTTTCCCAAGCAACCGAGCTTCGCGCTTTTCCAGGCGGCGGTTGTTGAGGTTTGTGTGAATGAGGAGTATCGGTATACCGAGCACCTTGGCCCAGATGGCCAGGTGGATATCGGAGACAACCCCAACAAACACAAGCTGGTTCGGTCGCTGGCGCTTCAAAGTTAGAATCGCGCCAACTGGCCACTTGAATGGCGCGTAGCTCATGTTCCCGGGCATGTCGCCAAGGTCTTTGAACGTTCGAGATAGCTGGCTCAGAATCTTGACTTTGCCGGGCAGGGCTGCTTTCAAAAGGATGGCCTGGTGAGTCTCTCCAATTCCAGAAGCAATGAGGAGCGTTGAACCGGGATCACCCTCCGATGGCCCCCAAAGACGCTGGGCGAAGATGCCTCGGTACCGACCTTCCCTGAGACGCACGAACAGGTTTCGGAGGTGCAAAGGCGACGCGAGGACGAAGAGGCCAGCCTCTGCCAAGTAGAGCAGAGCGTCCAATGGGCGAAGTCGCTGCACCTCCAAGACCATCAATGTACCTGTCTGGATATACTGGTTTGATGAAGGAATCCAGCCCAGTTGCCCGATTCCTTCACTCGCCCCAGTTTGTTCCTTTCACGATCCGAGACTTTCGGCTTCTCTGGACAGGGGCCTTCCTTTCGTTCATCGGGAGTTGGATTCAGAACGTTGCGCAAGGCATTCTCGTGATGCAAATCACGAATGATCCAGCGATGCTAACCTGGGTGACCTTTACGAACACCGCGCCGATGTCCTTGCTGGGGCCGTTTGCCGGCACGTTTGCGGACATGCTGAACAAGCGCCTTGTCTTGATCATTGCCCAACTGGTCTATGCTGCGAATGCACTCTTCCTCGCAGCGGCGATTCACTTTGGGTTCTTGCGCTTGGAGTTCATCTTTATCGTCGCATTGATCAATGGGTTCAATACGATGATTGAGATACCGACCCGGCAGAGCCTCGTTTCGCGGGTGGTGCCGCCCGAGAACATGGCGAGCGCGGTACCCATGCAGGCCATGACCTTCAACTTGGCTCGGATCGTTGGACCCGCGATCGGTGGCATTCTCCTCGCGCGGTTTGGTCCTCAGGCAAACTACTTCGCGAATGGTCTGAGTTATTTGGCGCTGGTCTTTGCGGCGACGGCTATTCGTGCGGATCTATCCTCCGCTAAACGGGTTGCTCAGCCTATCGTTGACTTGATCGTGGAAGGGGTTCGGTACACGATGAAAGATAGGCGACTCAAGATGCTTTTCTTTATGGAATGTACGGTATCTATCTTTGGGTTGGCGTACATTCCCTTACTTCCAGCATTTGCTATACAAGTACTGAAGAACGGCAATTTACTCGGGACCATTTTCACCTTTGTTGGCATAGGGGCCATGATTGGACTAGGGACCTTGATTGCGACATCTCACAGACCGATAAAGCGCCTACTAATTATGTGGGCGATGCCAACGATGGGCTTGGCGTTGGTCCTCATCTCGCTTACCAACACGCTATGGTTGATTTATCCGCTGTTTTCGCTCATTGGCCTATGCGCGATCATGCAATTTAATACGACGAATACTCTATTTCAAACGCTCTCGCCCGATCGGATGAAAGGAAGAGTTATTTCAATGCACGTTTGGGCCCTCAATGGCAGTTCGCCTCTAGCCCTGCCTTTATTTGGTTGGCTTGCGAAAACGTACTCGGTTGATGTAGCCATGCGCTGCGGGGGGAGCGTGGTGCTCTTTGGCGGGATCGTGGCCTGGCTCAATGGCCGCCGCTTGCACGGTGTGGATTAGCTGGAGCCGAAGACAGGATTCGAACCCGCGACCCGCTGTTTACAAAACAGCCGCTCTACCACTGAGCTACTTCGGCAATGACGCGATGATACCCGGCCTACTTCTTTCGGGGTCGAGCCTTGACCATTCGAACCTGCCCGGCTCTGTCTACGGCAATTTTGTATCCAGCCGGAATCTTGCTGAGGGCCGCCTTGAGTTCTTCAGGCACGTCGGGGGCCTTTGTCGCTTGTTTGCGACTGCCCTTTCTGCGCATTCGAAAGCTAACTTGCGCTGTCTTAGCTTCCGTCGCATCGGTGACTTCAACGAGACCTTCCTTCTCAAGGCGGAAGATTTTGGCCTCCGGTAGAACATGAACAAAAAGATACTTGTCGCTTGTTAGGACGCGAGTTTCGTAGGGAAGCGTGAACTTTCGCAGGCCATGCTTAATTGAGAGAACATTAGACTTTGGTTGGGCCTTAAGTTTGAGTGCTTTGCACACTTTTCCAGCTGAATCTGACATGAAGATACTATACCATTCGGGACAAGATGTCTTCGATGTGACCATTGACTTTTACGTTTTTCCAAATATGGGCAACCTTAGCTTCTTTGTTCAAGAGAAATGTAGTACGCCGAACGCCCATGAACAATTTGCCATACAAGGTCTTTTCGCCCCAAACACCGCAGGCTTCGCACAGGGCGCGTTCGGTATCGGCAAGCAGTGGAAACTCAAGCCCGTACTTCTTGGCAAACTTCTGGTGACTCTTGACGGAGTCGGGCGATACGCCGAAGATTTTGGTCCCATCAAACTTGGGTAACTGCGCCTGAGCATCGCAGGCCTCCTTGGTGCACCCGGGAGTGTCGTCCTTCGGATAGAAATAGACAATAGAAGGTGAGCCCATTAGATCTTTATGCGTCCAAGACCTTCCGTCTTGGTCTTGAAGCTCAAACTCAGGGAATGAATCACCTACTTGTAACATGCTATTAGTCTATCTGGTCGAGCAGCATGGCCTGCATCAGATCAACGCGGTACACCATGCCAATGAGACGATTGTCCTCGACTACGGGCAAGATGGTGATGCCGGAACTTAGCATTTGGTGTAGGGCATCGCTAACTTCCGTGTCTGGATGGGAGGTTGTTGGGTATCGGGTCGCAAAACCAGATGCGGGTTCCTCCGCCATGCGCAAGAGGCTCCCATGTTGGCTGACTGCTCTACAGATATCTCCTTCGGTGAGCACCCCCTCAACGCCCATGTCTTCATTCACCAGGACCAAAGCCGGGAATTGATATATATCCATCTTGTCAATCGCATCGCGGATGGTGCTCGCCAAGGTGAGAGTGGGGATATGAGCGTGCAGGACTTCGCGAAGCGTCATGTGATCTGAGTTTACTGGAGACGGGGGAGCAGGACATCAATGCCGTACCATGCCGCGTTCCAGTGGTCGTCGGCAACCAGCTTGATGCGTAAGTTACTTTGGCCCTCTGTTAGGCTTACGGGAAGGCCAAAGACATCGGCTTGTACGGGCTCGCTTGGGTTCTTGAAGGGATAGAACCACTGCCCCGCAGGTTGTCCGTTCACGAAGGCCTCCGCGTATGCAGGTTCAGATCTGGTATCCAGGAAACGGGCGAGTTGGACGCCCTGGTTCTCGGCCGGCACCTCGACCACGAACTCGCACCAACTGTGGCGAGCAAAAGGAGCAGGGAAGTCATCCAGAGTGGCGAACTCCAGTGGGTCAGAGGCCCATTGAGCTTCGCGCAAGGAATCCTCGTTTCTGAGGAAGAAGGAATTGGCCGTGTAGCAGGACACGGGAGATGGGGCACCAATTGGTCGGGTTGAATCAAGGGCCTCGTAGGTGTAAACCGGTTCAACAAAGCTCCAACTAGGAGGGGCCAGCGTCCAGCCTGCGAATTCTTGTACATGGTCCGGAATGGGCCAAAAGACAGGGTTGAGTGGTGCATGGCGACCGAGGTGAACCTCGATTTTGGAGTTGCCCTGCGTTTTCACCGCCCGAAGGCTCACCGAGAACGTACCTTCCTGCTGGTCCACAGGGGTCCCATCAACGAGGAGTTCGCCCTCAAGCTCGTGAACTTTGTAGAGCCCGAACCCAACGGCCTCGGCGGCGAGGCCCGGGATTCCGTTCAGGAACTCATTGGGCCCGAACTCAAATCTCCACACTTTTTCGCCCGGATATAGCCGATCCATAGATTTTTGCAGGGTTAAGGAATCCGAGAACCCGCCGATGATTAGTTTACGGCGATGAC
>JADLGZ010000100.1 GCA_020849075.1 Fimbriimonadaceae bacterium
CACCGATTGAAGCGGGAGACCTGTACGGCACGGGCACGATTAGTGGCCCTGAGGAAGGAACCTTTGGGTCGCTACTGGAGCTCACCTGGCGCGGATCGAAACCAATCAAGCTCAATTCGGGTGAAGAACGAACATTCTTGGAGGATGGTGACATTCTGACCCTTCGCGGCTGGTGCCAAGGCGATGGCTATCGCATTGGCTTCGGCGAAGCAACGGGGAGGATACTTCCCGCTCCGCGAAGATAATCTATTCAAGCCCAAATACACGCCACTCAGCGAGACTCGCCCCTGAGTTATTCGCCGGGATTTCGATTCGGATATACCGAGCTTGGGTCGGAGTGCCGTAGTAGCTAATCGCGCCATTCTCACCGCGATTGATCAGCATCCATAGTCCATTGATTTCGTGGGCCCAAGTTCGTGCAGCTTCTGGTTTCTGGCCCGTGCTAAAAACATTGATGTTAAAAGCGGGCCAGCACTTGGCTCCCGCAAACTGGAGTTCTACCTTTCCGAGGGCACGATCCTTACCGAGGTCCAGTTCTATCCAACCGGCCTTACCGGCGGCCCAATCGTAGGTTGTCGTTGTTTTGCCGTCAATCAAGCTGTCGAGCTTAGTTGGTAGGGTGTCTAGGCTATCGGTGATAATCCGCCCCTCGGCCAAGTTGGTTTCGCTGGCTTTACCCGCGGGCAGGGGGACTTGGAGGGGCACGATTCCGGACGTTACATTGCCTCGTGCGAATGAGTCAACGATTTGCCATGACTTCAGAAAGCCGGTCGCGCTTACCCCGTCGCGACTAACGCGCACCATGAGGACGCCATCATCAAAGTCTGGGAATGGAGTGCGGCCCTGATTTGGAAGGGGGGCGATTCCGCCTTCGATATTTTCGATCGTGAAGGTAGGAACTCCCTCGAACTTGCCGCCCTTCCGTGAGTAGAACTCTAGCCGAGCTCCTTTGATGAGCTGCCCGTTGGAGTCAATCACTCTGACGACCGTATTCTTGGGGGTTTGTTCAGCTATCTGACCATATGGAGTCATGAGGCAATGGAGTGCGGCGGCTTCAGTAGCCGCCAACAGGTCGGTTGCTTCAAATCGCAGTTGGGCGGTTGCCGCATCAAACCATGGTTCAGCGGGGAATCCCATGATCCCCGGATAACCGGTGTCATTTCGAGTGTCGCCGCCGTTGGTGATTCCGGGGTAGGGGTCGGTGCTTAGTCGATCGGCACCGCTGGATGCGCCTACCTGCATTCGCCCGAGGTCGAGAACTCCTGCGCGGATAAGGATTTCGCGAGCCGTCTGTCGCAAAGTCTTGACTTCCATGGTTCCTGGACCCTTGAAGTCTTGGATCCGGACCCCGGTTCGAACTCCATCAAGAGCAAATGAAAAGCGGCTAAACGGGAGGGCAACATCGTTAAGAAATTGGGCAGCACGAGCGTAGCTCGCCTTGTTGCCCGTGTCCGGCAAAATCACGGGTCGAGCCGCCTCGTAGAATGAGATCACATTATCCGAGCGATCGGTGTCCACCGGTCCCATTTCCGCTTTCACGACGACCGATCGAGTTCGATGATCCGTCCCTTTGGATTGCCAGGGCCACGTGGTGGTCACAGTCCCTTCCTGGCCATCACTCAGGCCAGCCGGGAACTCACTAATGATCTCTTGACCTGCTACCATCCAAGACACACGAATCGCGCCAGATTGGGTTCCGTGGTACATAAAATGCGCCGTCCAAGTGAGGTCTTCCCCCGAGTTAGGAGTGACCGTTGCAAGGTCTTTGCTACAAGAGACATAGAGCATCTGGAGATTGCTCTCGCGATCGTAGAGCGGCGCCGGAGCGGTTTCGACCTGCAAAATGGGTCGCCCCGTCGCCGCTTCGCTACTACTGAAGTCAACAGCATTACGAAAGTCAAGGCCAAAACCATGATTGGCCGCGGGGTTATCGGCCATTGCCTGTACAGCGGGGCCGAGGCCATCAATGACCAGCACGCGGTCATTTAGAACGGAGTTTGCCCCCTTGACCTCTTCCCGGTCGGCAAGGCCCTTTCCGCCGGGGGCTTGCCAACGACCATAGGCTTTGCCGCCAAGTGGCGAATCCCAGGTAGCCGAGACATTTGGCGCCTTGGCCCCTGGCTCTATCGGCGTTTCAAGAAGGCCGAGCCCGCGCCGGCCCGGGCCCTCACCCCAGGGTGTTACCATCCGGTACACGCCGCTCAGTTGCGGCTCGTCACCGATTTCCTGCGACAAGATCAGGCGGGCCCGAGTCACACGGTTGGGGCCAATGATCCGCCGAAGGTCACCAAACTTGATCAGAATACTCTTACCAGGACCCCCTGACAGCAAGGGGTCTCGACCATAGTTCTCGACTGCCTTCGCGCTTTCGATGAAAGTATCGCTTACCGCATAGTAACGAAAATCAGAGTCACCGGGCCCACCTCGCTCTAGCGAGAGCGTGGGGCTTTGGGTCGTGGCGGCAACGAGAATGGCTGCGAGCATGAGTAGAGTTTAGACGTTTCTCCGGGTACAACATGACCATGAGCGCGACAATCTCAACCCAGCCGTACAGTCGGATTTTCAACTTCTCAGCGGGCCCATGCACGTTACCGGTTGAGGTTCTTGAGGAGGCTCGCGATGGCCTGATGAATTGGAATGGCTTCGGTGCGAGCGTGCTCGAAATGAGTCATCGCAGCAAGGCGTTCGATGGCATTCTTAATACCGCTATTGAAGACTTGCGAGAGTTGATGGGTATCCCCGCGAACTATAAGGTCCTCTTTCTGCAGGGAGGAGCGAGTCTTCAATTCTCAATGATTCCTATGAACTTGAGACCACATGGAAGCAGTGTGGACCATATCGTCACTGGGGCTTGGGGAAAGAAATCCGTTGAGGCAAGCAACCTTTACGGCGGTAAGACCTCGGTGATTTATGATGCCAAGGAATCAAATTACAATCACACGCCCAAGCTCGCTGGCCTACCGATTAATCGAGACAATGCCTATGTTTATTTCACCAGCAACGAAACAATTCAAGGCGTTAATTACCTATCTGATCCGGAGGTTGACGGTAATGTATGGATCTGCGATATGTCGTCGGACATTCTGAGCCGGCCCGTTGATGTTTCAAAGTACGGGCTCATCTTCGCGGGAGTTCAAAAGAACATGGGGCCAGCGGGCGCCGTTTTGGTCATCATCCGGGAGGATCTGTTGGAGCGAGTACCTCAGGGGATGCCGCCCATGCTTGATTATCGGTTGATGGCCGAGAACAACAGCCTTTACAACACGCCTCCGTGCTGGAGCATCTACATGTGTGGCTTGGTTTACCAGTGGATGAAGAAAAATGGAGGCGTTGCCGCGATGCATGTGCGCAACGAGAACAAGGCCAAACTGATCTACGATGCGATTGATAATTCAGCGTTCTACAAGGGGCACGCCGTTCCAGAAAATCGGAGCCGCATGAATATCACTTTCACTTTGCCTTCAGAGGAGTTGGGCAAGCAGTTCGTAGCTGAAGCGAAGGCGGAGGGCATGATTGAGCTCAACGGGCACCGCTCGGTTGGCGGATGTCGCGCAAGTATCTATAATGCTTTCCCTGTTGAAGGTTGCCAGGCATTGGCTGACTTCATGAAGGCTTTTGAGTTAGCCAACGGATGATCGCCGTTGCTCAGGTTGCGCTCGATGGGCGTAGTGCTGGGCCAATCGAACCGCTCACCTACCTCAACCCCAGTGGTGCGAAGAAGGGCCAAATTGTGATGGCACCCTTGGGTTCGAGAACACTATTTGGGGTCGTGCTTTCGTCATCGGTCGTTGAAGAAGCCGCCCTTCCGGTCCCCTTCAATAAGCTACGAGCGGCAAGTGCGCCAGTAAAGGGGATGGACATACCGCCAATTTTGGTGGACACCATGGAAGAGGTAGCCCAAGACTCCCTGTCGCCCCTTTCCATGACAATTGGCTTACTGCTTCCTCCTGGCCTGTCAGCCCGGCTGGAAAGCGTTTGGGCCCGTACAGGAAGTCAACCAAACGAGAAGCTGTCGTCGGTGCAGAGCGAAGTATTGCGGGCGATTGATGACCTTGGCGGAGCGCTTTCCGGATCGAAATCCAAACCAATTGCCGCCAGCGCCTTGAGAGCCCTTAGGCAATTGCGTGCGAAGGGTTTGGTGCAGGAATCCATTACGGTTAAGCCCAAGCATGAGCGGGAGACATTGCCAGATGGCTTGCGGTTGACCAATGACGAAGCAAATGTCGAAGCCTTTCTGAAAAACGTCGGCCGTAAGAAACCAGCGCAGGCTCTGACCCTGATCCGGTTACAGGGATCGGAAGGTCTTCGACTGACCCCTCAGGAAATCAAGGCGCTTAGCGGCGTGACGGACCAGACTTTGAAAGCCCTGATGAAAGAGGGACTACTTGAGCCTGCGCCAGAACAGCCTGCGATCCCCTCGAGGGTAACGACCCTGTCTGTCCAGCAGGAGCGGGCGGTCAATGCAATACAGGGGTCCATCGTAGGCAAGAAGAAGGAACGCTTCTTGCTATTTGGTGTAACCGGAAGCGGGAAAACCGAGGTCTACCTCCGAGCGGCCGCAGAGGCGCTGAAGCAGGGCAAGCAAGTTCTATATCTTGTGCCCGAGATAGCCTTGACTGCCCAAGTTATTGGTCAACTGCGGGGTCGTTTCGGGTCAAGTGTAGAGGTGTTCCACAGTAACCTCGGGCAGGCTGAACGGTTAGAGGCGTGGATGCGAGTGGCCAAAGGGGAGTCGCCGATCGTCATGGGTGCGCGTTCCGCACTTTTTGCTCCGCTGAGCAATCTGGGTCTTGTGATCTTGGACGAGGAGCATGAACAAAGCTACAAACAGGAGTCATCGCCGCGATACCATGCAAAACGAGTCGCAAAGATGTTGGCCGAACGCCATGGAGCGACCCTTGTACTTGGTTCGGCAACGCCAAGCGTCGAATCTTTTTGGGAGTCAGAGACAGGGGCCCTTGTGCGTTTGGAGATGCCAGAACGGGCGGCGTCGGCCAAGCTGCCCACGATCCAAGTTGTGGACCTAGGGGACCAGTTTAGATCAAAGGAGCAAAAGCCGAGCATGTTCTCAAGACCCCTTTTCGACCGAATGCAAGCGGTACTGGCCCGGGGTGAGCAGGCAATCTTGTTTCTCAATCGCCGTGCATATTCGCCATTTCTCAGTTGCCGCGAGTGCGGTCATATCTACTCCTGTCGCCAGTGTGCGGTATCGCTGTCCTACCATAAGCGAGAGGGTGCTCTCGTTTGCCACTACTGCGGGGAAAAGTTACCGGCACCCGCTCATTGCCCCGGGTGCGATGGTACGAAACTTAGCCCAACAGGGGCGGGAAGCGAAAAGGTGGAGGAGGTGCTACGGGAGGAGTTCCCCGCCGCACGGATCGCACGGCTTGATCGGGATGTTGCCAGGAAGAAGGGTGCTCTCGAAGAAATCTTCGCGCTGATGCGATCGGGTGGCCTAGACTTTTTGGTAGGAACGCAAATGGTGGCAAAGGGGCTCGATTTCCCGGGCGTTACATTAGTCGGAGTGATTGTGGCGGACACGGCCCTTCACTTGCCGGATTTCAGGGCTAGCGAGCGAACTTTTCAACTGCTGAGTCAAGTTAGTGGGCGGGCGGGACGGGCGGATAAACCGGGTGAAGTGGTGATTCAGACCTTCAGCCCGAAGCATCCGGCTATCCTCTGTGCGCAGAATCACGACTTCGTCAAGTTCTACGAAAGTGTCCTGCTTGAACGAGAGCAGGTGGGCTACCCGCCGTTTAACCGTTTGGTTAATGTTGTTTTTTCGGGGCCGGACCGAGGTGAGCTAGTCCGATTCAGTAGCAAGGTTGGCGAAGCGATAGATCAGGTGTTTCCGATGGCTCATCGGCTTGGCCCAGTGGATTGCAATTTAGAAAGACTGAGTGGCCTTTGGCGACGACACATTTTGCTTAAGGTGCCCCTTGATGGTTCCCTTGCGGGCCTGAAAGATGTCGTCATGGACCACCCACAGATTTCAACCTTTGTTGATGTAGATCCTTACACCATGATGTAGTTTGATCTCTTGGAGCGGGTGACGAGATTCGAACTCGCAACATCAACCTTGGGAAGGTCGCGCTCTACCATTGAACTACACCCGCCTCCGTCACCATTGTGGGACGCTTCCGTGGGAAAGTCAAGTGGAGCCCAAGAGCAGAATTGAACTGCCGACCTCTTCTTTACCAAAGAAGTGCTCTACCACTGAGCTACTTGGGCGGGCGGCATAGTGATACCCGTTTCCGAGCCGACGATGCCAGCAGAATTGGGAAGCATCATTCCGCGATCAAGTCACGGTAGGCGTAGTAGCTAGTCTTTGGGGTGCGTTTTCCAGTCTCAAAGTCGACGTAGACGAGCCCAAATCGCTTCCGGAAACCCTCGTGCCATTCAAAGTTGTCTAGAAGGGTCCAATGGTGATAGCCGATGACGGGAATTCCTTCGCCCATGGCCCTTCGGAGCCCCCGAATGTGGCTCCTCAGAAAATCAACTCGGGCCGGGTCTTGGACCTCCCCGTTCTCATCAGGCCACTCAATGCCAGCCATGCCGTTCTCTCCGATGAGAATGGGTTTTGAGTAGCGCTCGGAAAAGAAGCGGGGACCCCAATAGAGGACTTCCGGGGTGATGGGCCAATTGAAGGCGCTGACCGCATGGCCTGGCCGGAGGGGTGAATCTCCGCTGTACAGATTGAGCGTAATGAAATCAGCAGGTGCGGGAGGTGGGTCTTCATAGACTAGGCTCAGCTCGGGCATGGCGAGCAGGGCTTCTTGGTTCCACTCTCCTCCCAAGAGGGGGTCGCTCCACAAGGCGAATGGCCACAGTGACCGGCGGTTAGCATCGAACGTCTTCGAATAGCCATCGGCAGCACAGCTAACCGGGCCGGTCAGTGCGATGGAGACCGAGCCATTGAGAGCCTCCATCGCCTGCCGATGAGCCCGAAAGAGGGTGCGAATGGCGATCGCCCCTTGCTCCCAATCCCAATTGTGGCCAGGCGCATGCACAGTA
>JADLGZ010000101.1 GCA_020849075.1 Fimbriimonadaceae bacterium
CCTACCGACTAACCGACCCCCAGCTATCCCGTGGCTCTACGCCGCGCAATCCACCAGACTGCAAGGCCGGCGATCCAGATCGGGGAGAGGTAGACCAAGTAGATCGCCACGCGGCCTAGGATCCTTCCGACAAATCCGAGGGCGTTGGAGGCGCCGGTGTTGCTATCGTCCCACCAGTTGGCATTGGGCTCATCTGGCTTCACTACTTTTTCGCCGCTGAACTCGATTGAAAGTGTCGAGAGGGCGGCGAGGTCTTTCATGCGCTTGAGGGCGGCACGGAGACCTTCGCGTTCGGCTCGGACTTCATCGAGGCGCCGTCGCACTTCGAGCCGAGCCGCCGTGTTGCGCGTCGCGTTGAGCATACGGATGTACTCCTGCTCAGCGGCGGCGAGAGCCCGGGTTCGGCCCTCGTGCTCGGCGATCTGCTGGGTCACGTCTTGGCCGCTCGAGGTCTGGCTCAGAATCTTGCCGTACTTCGAGAGCGACTTGTTCGCGATGTCAAACTTGGCGGCCGGGATTCGGACTTCCAAGTAGGCATTCGCGGTTCCGTCGCCGTCGAGAGTGGATTCGGTCGAGACTACATAGCCACCTAGGCCCTGGACGAGGCTGATCGCTTCGTTTACGGACTTCGTGACATCAGGGACTTCGAGGCTGATCGAGCCGTTGTAGATGATGTCGCGGCCCGGGTTGGTCGGTATGCTCGGTAGTTGTGGAGCTTGAGATCTCGCCTCTCCATCCGCCCTTTGCGGCCTTGACTTTGCCACACTGGCGTCAAAGTCACGTTGCTTGACTTCCGAGCCAGCTCGGGCCCTGCCCCAGTCAGCAGGAGCCTCCTCAGGTTTGGCGTTGCCCGCGACCGATCCTTCCTGGGCGACCTCAGAAGATGGAGACTTTGCGTCACTCTTCGGGTCCTGATAGTACGCCTCGGTCTTTGGCGCAGCCATTTCAGCTGAACCACCATTCGAGAACGATGGCTCGACAATCGCGATTCCGATCAACAATGCCGCGGCGACACCAGCGTAGGCCCACATGAAATTGGGCCTTCGAACGGGCTTCGCCACCTTTAGCCTGCGCAACAAAGCAGCCTTACCGGCTGGCTCGGGGGTCGCGGTGAGAGCGGCAAACTCCTCCTTCAGCGCGCGCAAGGCGGCAATCTCCTCGCGAACTTCTTCCGAAGAGGCGGCCGCGCGCTCTATCTCCTTCACTTGGTCGGCGTTCAATTCGCCGTCCACATAGGCTTTTAATTCTTCTTTCAGGTTCATAGGTCTTCCTCGCTGTTTAGTTGCTTGCGCAGGGCGAGAAACGCGTGGTGCAATCGGCTCTTGACGGTGCCCTCGGGAATCTCGATCATTTGAGCGATCTCGAGATAGCTGAAGCCATCCATTTCGTGCAGAATCACCACCTCTTGGTGCTCGGGGCTGATCTTCTTCAGGGCTTGGGTGAGCCGCATGGCGGAAAGGTTAGGCGTACCCGATTGCGCTTGAAGCTCGATAATCTCGTCGAGGGGCAGGTCACGTTTTTCCTTTCGGCTCAGAGAGCGGCAGGTGTTGAGGGCGATTCCAAAGAGCCAGGTCTTGGCATCCGAATCGCCTCGGAAGGAAGAAGCACGCCGGAGCGCGGTGAGAAAGGTTTCTTGTGTGGCATCGGCCGCGAGTTCTCTTCCGACCCGTCGAAAACAAAATCGCCAAATCGCATCGTAATGCGCTTCAGCCAATGTTTCAACGTCCAGGTGGACTGCGGTGCTTCGCCTTAGCATCTGTGTAAGCATCTTGTTGGAGGCGCCTCCATGGTGATGAGTGTCGCGCTTTGCGAGATGCGTTCAAACCATTTTAGGTCGGGCAGAGAAATGGGCGCGAGCAAGCTCGCGCCCGGGCGGGGGTTGGATTGAGTATTAGTTGTTGTTGGGCTCGCTGGTCTTGACTTGGATCGTCAGTGCCCGCGGCTTTACTTCGTCTCGGTGAGGGAATCGGACGGTTACGACGCCATTTTCGTGGGTCGCCACCGCGTGCTCGCTGTCGATCGTGTCGGGAAGACGAACCGAGCGCGTGAACATACCGTAACCGACTTCTTGGCGATAGAACTTGGTTCCTTCGACAGTGGTCGTGGTCGCATGCTCGCCTCGAAGGGTGAGGACATCCTTTTCGATAGTGACCTCTAGGGCGTCTGGCGCGATGCCAGGCACTGACGCACGGACGAAGAAGTTGTCGCCATCGTCGAAGAGGTCAACGGGGATGAGCTGAGACTGTGGAGCGGTCTGCGTCTCGTCCCAAAGTTGGGAGAAGCGGCGAAACTCATTGAAGGGGTCAAAGCGAACTACTGTTTTCATATTTGTTACCGATGGGCCGAAGCCCAATGATCTATCCAACGCACATTCTTGCACTAAGGTTTCATGAGTCCTAGGGACTCATGTCTAGAAAGAGCAGGGGATGTAGATATGGTGCAAACGAGAGGTACAATCTGCCCGTTACCGTGCGCGGGTGGCGAAATTGGTAGACGCACTACCTTGAGGTGGTAGCGCCCACAAAGCGTGCTGGTTCGAGTCCAGTCCCGCGCACCATTGAATCCTAAGTGTCGCCTTGCATCTCGGCGATCTTGGCCGCGAATTTCTTGACGATCCGTTCAGCTTCACTGTCGGACTCTGCCTCCGCTCGAACATGGAACACCTGCTCAACGGAATCAGGAATCACTAGGACCCAGGCATTTCCATCAAACACCTTGATGCCATCCAGAAGCTCTACGTGGTCTACGCTCTGAAACTCCTCGGCGAGGCGACGCATGACCGTGCCTTTGACCTCCCAAGGGCACCGGACCTGTTCATATCCCATGTGGAACTCAGGAAGTTCATCCACAATTTGGCTAAGCGTCTTGCCCGTCTGTTGCAGCATCGCCAACAAGGTCGAAAATCCGTACATCGCATCAAATCCGGCATGAAACACCGGAAAGAGAAACCCGCCTCGCTCATCGCCAGCTAACGTCACCTTTGCCTGGACGCTAGTCTCTAAGAGTGCGCGGACATTGGCCTTGGTACGAATAATCGTCACGTTCCGTTCGGCCAGAAACTCCTCCAGCCGCGAGGGGGCCGTGATTGGCATCGCGATCGTTGGGTCCGTTGCTGTCTGAGCAATCAGAGCGGAAAAGACCGCCAGTAACTTGACGCCCTCAAGAATTCGCCCCTGGTTATCCACTATGGCCAGCCGCTCGCCTTCGTCAACGAATAGCACTCCCATGTCGTAGTTCAGGCTAGAAACAATTTGGCGCAGATTTCCAAGGTGTCTCGCCACGTCATCTTCGGAACGTGGTGCTAACCTAGCGTCATTGAAGCTATGAGAGTTGATCGCTTCAACCCCGCTCCGGGCAAGCATCTGAGGATAAATTGCGCTGATCGAGCTATAACCAAAATCGCACGCAACCTTTAGGCTCTTGGCACTACCTGCCTTCGCGAGCAAGCGTTCAAAATCCGCTTGATACTCTTCAACCGCGCGGCTGGCGAGGGCAATGGAACCCAAATCATCGGGATCAACGCGCACAAAATCTTCTCGGAAGAAAGCCGTTTCTACTTTTCGTTCCTGATTTCGACCCATGTACGCACCTCGTGAATCGAAGAACTCAATCAAGGTAACCCGGCTGTTGCCTGGAAGCTTTCGAACATAGGTAGCTCCGGCCGCCCCGCTAGCCCTCACAAAGTGACGCATGATTGGCACTGCAGTTGACCTTAGGTCTAGGACTTCGCACCCCGTGCTCAGAAGGGCAGCCATCAGCGCACGCTTGGTCATACGGCTGCTACGGCTACTGTCCCGTCCCGTAACGACGGTAGAGCCTGGGCGTAGAGTCGTTCCGTATGCCGAACCTAAGCGAGCAGCAAAATCAGGCGTGATCTCGATATTCGATAGCCCGGCCACTCCCAACTCCCGGAACAGGGAACCGCGCCACTTGTTGCCCCAAACCAAGGACATCGTGACGGTTGATCCGCGCTCAATCACCTTATCGGGCCACAGCTTGATCCTCGGCCGGATCGTACACCCAACATCCAGTAAGCAGCGATCGCCAATGACGGCATCCTCTCGAATGATGCAGTCGCGCTTGACGGTTACTCTGGATCCCAGTATCGCACTGTGAATCCCCACATGCGCACCGATATAATTTGAATCCCAGATCACGGAGCGCTCTACAATCGCACCTTCCTCGATGAGGGCATGGTCTCCGACCACACTGTATGGGCCAACGCGGGCGCCCTTTTTGACCTTGCAGTTTCTACCAATACAGACGGGAGGAACTAGGACGGCCCCGTCCTCAATAACCGAGTTTGCCCCGACCCAAACGCCAGGTTGACTTTCTGTTCCTGGCACCTCTAGCGAAGTGCTCCCGCTAAGGACATGCTCCTGAGCCTCTCGATATTGCCCGAGGTTCCCAACGTCGCACCAATATTCCTCCATGATGTAACCGAATATTGGTTTTCCTTGACGGAGAAGCTCCGGAAAGATGTCCTGAGACCAATCGTAGGCCTTTCCTGACTCCATCATATCGAAGACCTCTGGCTCAAGGATGTACATCCCTGTGTTCACCGTATCGCTAAACACTTCTGACCAACTCGGTTTTTCAAGAAAGCGCACGACACGTCCCTCGGCATCCGTAATTACGACGCCAAACTCCAACGGGGTCGGCACACGATAGAGAATTAGGGTGGCAAGGGCCCCTTTCTCTTTATGGAAGGCTATGGCCTTTGAGAGGTCACAGTCGGTCATCGCATCTCCGCTCACGATGAGGAATGTGTCGTCGCGCAATTGCCCTTCGGCCTTCTTTACGCTGCCTGCCGTGCCTAGGGGAGCGTCCTCAACACTATATGTAATAGAGACTCCTTGATCTGATCCGTCATCAAAGGCGCTGGTGATCTCGTCGGCTAGGTAGTACAAAGTTGCAACGACCTCAGAGATTCCATGTCGCTTCAGGAGCTCAATGATGTGCTCCATGATTGGCCGGTTGGCCACGGGGACGAGCGGTTTTGGACGATTCGCCGTAATCGGTCTCAACCGAGACCCTTCGCCTCCCGCCATGACTACGGCTTTCATGACCGTATTATGGTGATTCCTGACCCCGTTGTTTTTGCTAGTTCTCCTTCATTCTCCGGGTGTGGATGCAGTTTTTTCATTTTTCCCTTTGAGAATTGTGCATGCCGTGCTATACTAACTTAGCCGAGGGAATGCCTCTGGCGAAAGC
>JADLGZ010000102.1 GCA_020849075.1 Fimbriimonadaceae bacterium
CCTATCCTCAAAGCCCGAGCGGCATCCCGGGAGTGCAGACCATGCTCCCACTTCTGTTGGACTGGGTACACAAAGGTGAGCTTGGACTCAACCAGTTGGTGGGCATGCTGTGCGAGAACCCAGCTAGGATCTACGGGGTATCCGGTAAGGGCCGAGTTGGAGTCGGCTACGATGCGGACCTCATCCTGATAGACCTTGAAAAATCATGGACAATCGAACCAGAGTGGCTTCAGAGCAAATGCGGCTGGTCCCCTTTCGAAGGCATGCAAGTCCACGGCAAGATCGAGCACGTATTCTTGCGCGGACATCACATGGTGAATGAAGGAGCCTTGGTTGGCCGGATGACGGGGCGCCCAGTGATCTTTGAAGGGAAACAATAGGGTCCCCGGCACTCCAACAGTTCCAAGCAATGCCGGTCACCCAAGTAAACTAAGACTCAATGACCCGCGACGCCCTGCTTGAACTTCAGGAATACGACCTTTGGGCGAATAAAAGGTGGCTTGCTGCCCTAGCCAACATGCCTGATCCCGCGGTGGCCGAGCAGATTTTTGCCCATATCTTGGTGGCGCAGCAAAAGTGGCTGGGCGTGGTCCTCAGCGAAGAAGAAGTGGAACCCTTGACTGAGAACTACGAAGCCCAGATGATGCGGCTTTTTGAAGCGTGGCGCGATGTTCTTCAGCACGGAGATCCCAACGCATTTGTTAGTCGTGAGCGGGACGGCGAAGTACACTTCCATATGCTGAGCGAGGTTGCTCACCACGTATTCAACCATGGTACGTACCATCGAGGGCATTTGCGTGGGCTCGCTGATGCGGCCGGCTTTGAGGACTTTCCTGAGACGGACCTCATTAGGTTCTACCGCGAAAAGGCATCCCCCTAGGCTCACCTGATAAACTAGGGCCACCAATGTACGACCGGTACGAACCGCACAACTTCGAAGCCAAGTGGCGGAAGAGGTGGGCCGATGCTGACCTCTTCAGGACTCGCGAAGAAGCGGGCCGCCCCAAGTTCTATGGGTTGGACTTCTTCCCTTATCCAAGTGGGGCAGGGCTAAGTGTTGGCCACTGCCGAAACTATATTCCTACTGATGTACTCTGCCGAATGCGGTTCATGCAGGGCTACAACGTTCTCCATCCTATGGGCTTTGACGCCTTTGGCCTACCCGCAGAAAACGAGGCCATAAAGCGACAACGTCATCCCGAAGCAATGGTTCATGAATATGGGGCGACCTACAAGCGGCAGATGGACCTAATTGGCATCGGCTACGACTGGTCCCGCTCGTTCTATAGCTCAGACCCCAGCTACTACAAGTGGACCCAATGGATATTCAAGAGGCTATTCGAGAAAGGCCTGGCTTACCGTGCGAACGCGGCGGTCAATTGGTGCCCTAAGGACAAGACAGCCCTAGCAAATGAAGAGGTTGTTGGAGGGCTGTGCGAGCGATGCGGGACGCCGGTTGAAAGGCGGGAGATTCCCCAATGGTTCTTTCGCATCACCGAATATGCCCAACGCCTCCTTGATGATTTGGATGACCTGGACTGGCCCGAGGGCATCAAGAACCAGCAACGCAATTGGATCGGGCGTAGTGAAGGCGTTGAGTTTGAGATGAGCGTCGCGGAAACGGCAGGCTCTGGTCGATTTGATCTGGAAGCAGAACAAGTCAAGGCTGAGGCTGAGTTGCGCTTTCGTGTATTCACCACCCGAATTGACACCATTTTCGGGATGAGCTTTTGCGTGCTCGCTCCAGAGCATCCTCTGGTCGAGCAACTTCTCCTCCGGTCAGATGAAGAACATATGGCCGCCGTCACCACCTACATTCAGGCAGCCAAGGCATTGGGCGATACTGAACGGCAAGCGGCCGACCGTTTCAAGACGGGCGTAGATACAGGGTTCAAGGCAATCAATCCAGCTACGGGAAAGCCAGTTCCGATCTTTGTCGCCGACTATGTCCTGATGGGTTACGGAACCGGAGCCATAATGGCGGTTCCGGGCCATGACCAAAGAGACTTTGACTTTGCTCGGAAGTATGACCTAGCCATACTTCCCGTGATCGCTCCCAGCGTTGAGCAAACTGATCTGGTTATCGAAGCCCATGCCAAGGGGAATGCCTTTGAGTCAAAGGATGGAGTTCTCATCAACAGCGGCGAGTACACCGGACAGACAGTCGCCGAGGCCCAGCACAACTTAGGAGTCTGGATGGAGAGTCTCGGTCTCGGCGAGCGCAAGGTGAACTATCGAATCCGCGATTGGTTGATCAGCCGCCAGCGCTACTGGGGATGCCCCATACCTATTCTGCATGACCAAGGTGGCAGTTTAGAGGCTGTCAGTGATGATGCGCTCCCGGTAGAGCTCCCGGCAGTGGATAGTTACGAGCCGGGTGATGACGGGGCTTCCCCGCTTGCTAGCATCCCCGAGTTCTTGAATGCCACCAATAGTGAGGGACGGCTAGCTCGCCGCGAAACCGATACGATGGGCGGGTTTGCCTGCTCTAGTTGGTACTTCTTGCGCTTCTGCGATCCCGCAAATTACACCCAAGCCTGGGATCCTGCGAAAGTCGCTTACTGGATGCCGGTTGACTGCTACGTCGGTGGAGCTGAGCATGCAGTGATGCACCTACTTTACGCTCGCTTCTGGACGAAGGTGCTGTTTGATTTGGGCTTGGTGCCGGTCAAAGAACCCTTCGCGCGCCTACAGAATCAGGGTCAAGTGCTCGGATACACACCCTACCGTTCGCCCCGTCCCGGGGAGACCTTGGAGTTTGGCGAATCGGGCATCCTTGTTAGTTTTGAAGAGGCTGAGCAGCTATCGGACGATGAGCTTCAGTGGCGTTGGGTGCGCATGAGTAAGTCGAAGGGTAATGTTGTTACACCCGACGAAGCCGTCGAGCAGTACGGAGCGGACGCACTTCGGGTCTATGAATTGTTCGTAGCACCCTTTGAGGCCGATGTGCAGTGGTCAAATGAGGGCATGCAAGGAGCTGTTCGCTTCCTGAGCAAGGTCTGTCGCTTGGTCAGCGTATTCGGCCCAAGGTTCCAGCCACAGTGGCGCGAAGGACTCTGTGGTGAGGGTAAGGACATTCGTCGCTGGACGCACCAGACCATCAGGAAGGTCACGGATGATGTTGAACGGTTTGCGTTCAACACTGCTGTCAGCACCCTCATGATCTTTGTCAACAATCTCAGCGATGCGATCAATCGTGTTGGGATGGACGCTGAGTTGAGCGAAGCGGTGGAATCCCTCATACTGCTCCTCTCGCCGATTGCACCGCATACCGCCGATGAACTCTGGGAGGGACTCGGACGAACCGGCTTCACCTACCACGAGGCATGGCCAACCGCGGATTCGGCCTTGGCGGCTGAAGACGAGATTACAATCGCCGTTCAGGTGAATGGAAAGCTTCGCGATACGATCACGGTTGCAGCCGGCACTTCAGATGCCGACCTAGAAGCCGCTGCCATGGGGTCCGAGAAAGCCGTATTCCATATGGATGGCAAGGAAATACGGAAAGTCGTCGTGGTTCCCGGGAAGTTGGTGAACATTGTTGTCGCGAATTAGCCTGCTCCTCCTCGCTACGCTAGTCGGGTGCCAAAGTAGTGGTGATGGTGTTCCCATTGTTCGCTCCCCCGAGCACTTCAACCAATTGGCTAAAAAAGGCGAGGTACTTTCCCGTGAGGGCCTCACTAACTACGAGAAGGGCCTGCCTCTCTCACAAGATGAGCAAGCCAAGCTGACCAAAGCGCGGATGGTCTACATCGGCCTGCGCGATTATGCGCCAGCAATTCCCAACAATCACTTCGCCCTAGGAAAAATCGCCCGGGCCCTCCAAGACGACGCTGCTGCTCAGGACCACTTTGCGCAAGTAGTAGCTCTGCTCACCGCTCTTCGGGAGCCGAGTGAGGATGAAGTGACGTTGCTCGCTGAATCCTATGGCGAACTCAGTCGGATCCTTTTGTTGCAGGGCCGGGTTCAGGATGCCGGAGAACAAGCGGATTATGCTAGGCAGTTACGGCCAGAAGATCCGAGATACCAGATTGACCAAGCCTCGGTTCTGATCCAGGCGGGACGCGAGAAGGAGGCCAAGGCCCTACTCGCTGGGGTCCTTAAAGCAAACCCGGGCGACCGTCGAGCGCGAGGCCTCTATGGCTTAATCAAGTAGTATGGCTACTTCTTTTTCATTGCAACATCAACTGCCTTGACGAGTTGAGGATCAATGCCAGCAAGGTATTGCTCCGGTGTTTGCTGAACTTGAACTTGGGCTCGCTCACCGTTGTTTTCCAATGGCGAACCGTCCACGCGGTAAACACCGGTGTTCGGCAGGCGAATGCTTGTGCCATCCACAAGGGAGCCACCATACGTATAGATCACATAGCCGGGGGTCTCGCTTCCTACGGTTGTGGCAAGACCGCGAGACTTCATTGCGGCTGGGAACATTTCGCCGTTTGAGACGGAACGCTCATTCAGCATGACTACCATCGGCTTATCCACGATAGTCCCAGGGGATTTGAGGAGCTGACCGTCGCGCGGCAAATAGAGCATTTGCGCTTTGCGCTCAAGGATATCTAGGAGCGCGTCGGCGATGTTCCCGCCATTGTTATCCCTTACGTCAATGATCAACGAATCTTTGCCCTGGATGTATTGCCACACCTCCGCGTTGAAGGTAGTCATATTAGGGCCGCCCATAGCGGAAATGTGAACGTATCCAACCTTTCCTTGGCTGATGCGATCCACCTCAGCGCGACGCTTCTCGATGAGGGCGCGATAGATCAAGCCATCATAGGCGCCATCGCTCGTTGCCCTGTACTTGACGGTCCGAGCCCCGGTCTTACTTGGCGTAGTGTTCACAGTCAGGGTTACTTCCCTGCCAGTTTGACCCTCCAGGAGCTTCCACAGCTCTTGATCAAGTCTTACGTCCCTTCCGTTGATCGCCATGACATACTCGCCCGGCTTAATCCGTGTGGCGCTATAGCTTGCGGGGGAGCCTTTTGCCACATCTCTTACTCTTAGCCCGGGGCCACTATAGCTGTAATCCCACGTGAAACCCAAGTGAGCGCTGGATGGGCTGGCCGGATTCCCGGGAGCAGGGCCGACTTCGGCATGGCTACTTTCGAGTTCTCCGATCATCATGTTGAGCACAGTTGCCATCTCGTTACGGTGTCCGACGCTATCGAGCAAGGGTTCGTACCGTTTGCCAATCTCCGTCCAATCGCGGCCATGAAAATCTGGATCGTAGTATTGGTTGTTGTAGGTGCGCCACAGTTCCTTGAAGGCAGCCCGCCTTTCAAGACGAAGATCTCGAGTCCAGTCGGCACGGAACCCGATTGTCGCCGATGGGAAGTTGGGGGCCCGCAGGTTCAGCGTGGACAAGGTGCCCGACTTTACGAAGACCAAGGAATTGCCATCTTGACTCATCGTGAATGAATTGATGCCGCCTCCGCTCGACAATTGCCGTTGCCCATCACCGTCGTAACCCACCATCCAAATATCCCCAGCGCTAAGGAAGTAGATGGCTCCGTTGGTGGAGTCCGCCACGATATTGCTTGGACTACCAGAGTACAGGCGGCGGATTCGGTCATCGGCACCCTCGAAGTTGAAGTCCATATGCGGTGTTGCAGTTGGCTTTTCAAACTTCAGCTCAAGCTCAGTCGGCAGAGCCACCTCGTCTTGCAGGGGTAAGGCATAAAGGCCACCACCCTGGCGAACGCTTTGGAAGTACAGGTACTTGCCATCGGCCGACCAAGCCGGGCTCGAATGGTTCACGCTCTGATTCGTGACGTTGTGATCAACCCCCGTTTTCAAATCGCGCACATAGATGTTGCGGGCGTTCTCCCAAGGATTGAAGCCACTCTGCGGTAGCTCCCGTTGATAGGCAACATAGCGCATATCGGGGCTAAATGCGTAGTCTTCGTTCCAAGGAAAGTCAAGAACGCGCGTTGGTGTTCCACCTTCGACCGAGACCGTGAACAAACCCCCAACCTTAGCATCTGCCATCCAGAAGGATATGGATTTCTTGTCAGGAGTGAGCTGAAGATTCATTACATCATGACCCACCGCACTGATGACTTTCGCCTCCTGAGTCTCAAGGTTGAGTCGGTACAGCCGCATTGCCCCTTCTCGATCGCTCACGAAAAAGGCAAACTTCTCGTCTGGACTGTAGATCGGCAAGACATCCGACCCTTCCCAAGTCGTTAACCGCGTGGCATCGTCGGCATTGGGGCCCTTACCCTTCTTCGTGGGGACGCTCCAAAGCTCGCGACGCACCGAAAAGATGATCCGATCCCCCTTGGGGCTTAGGGACATGGATTCGGCGCCGTTGGTCAGGACCAGCCTCTCCTCGACCGCAGTCTTATCATCAATATAGGCTGTGACCTTGATTTCCTTCGGGGCTTGCCCAGGAACCATCGTGTAGGCCTTCCCATCTCGCTCGAACGCTAGGAGGTCAGTGTTGGCGGCGGCGCAAAGAAATCGGGCGCCCGAGCCTCCGATGAAGTCGGTAAGGCGAGTCAATTGCCCACCGCCCGAAAGACGATAGACATTTGGGGTGCGGGCAACACTATCCGAATAGTGAACGGGCGGGCCGAATACGCTCCCCGTTGAAGGGGTCTTATCGGTATCTGTAACCACGTAGTGTCCGCCCTTTCCCACGCTCAACCAAAGATTTTGTAGTCGCCCCGCCCGGATCTCGGTCCTCTTCCCAGTCGAGAGGACCAAGCTGTTAACCTGCGATGCGCCACTTCCTTCGTAACGGGGGCGGGTCCAAGGGAACTGGTAGTTCCGGGTGAACAAGACTTCCTTACCATCTGCCGAATAGGACGGCCACCCGATGTTACGATTGTCCAGCCACAATTCCTGCATCTTTCCAGACTGGACATCAAGGGTGTATATCCCATTATCGGACTTCTCGTAGAAACCACGGTAGATCAACTTTGTTCCGTCTGGCGACCAGCCACTGGGCACCTCGCTGAAGCTGGACCAAGTCAAGCGTCGGGTTTCGCCCCCTTCTGAACTGGCCAAATACATATCCCAGTTCCCGTTGCGGTTACTTGCAAAGGCGATCCACTTCCCGTCGGGCGACCAAGTTGGGTTGTCGTCCATTTCGATATTGGTCGTTAGAGCCACCGCTCTGCCACCAGTGCTCGGAGCGATCCAAACGTCTCCTCGCCACGTGAAAGCGATTTGCTCGCCATCAGGTGAGAGAGCCAGGCTCCGAATTCCCGTGAGTGGGCGAGTCTGGGCGGAGGCATACGCAGCTGTAGCAACCAGGGAAAGAGTGGCGATGCGTTTCATGAGCCCCTAGCATATCCCCTTGGCGGTCGCCCTGTTTTATGGTATAACCATCCAACGCTTAAGCGGGCGTAGCTCAGTGGTAGAGCATCTCGTTGCCAACGAGAGGGTCGAGGGTTCGAATCTCTTCGCCCGCTCCAAGTTCAGCTATTTCAACTTTGCCGACAAACTGATCGGAGCATTTAGTAGCTTTGAAACAGGGCATCCTAACTTAGTAGCTTGAGCGATCTCATCGAACGTGACGGCATCAATGCCTTCAACCTCGGCTTCACAGTCCAAGTGAATCTTCGTGATGCCGAATCCGCCTTCCACGGGTTCAATCGTTATGGTAGCGGTTGTGGCGATGGATTTTGCGGTGAAACCTGCCCCGCCTAGCCCTCCGGAAAGAGCCATGCTGTAGCATCCGGCATGGGCAGCCCCAATCAATTCTTCGGGGTTACTTTCTCCCTCCGTTACAAAGCGCGAAGCAAAACTATAGGCAATGTTGTTCAGCGCGCCCGACTCCGAAGACACGGTGCCCTTCCCTTCCTTGAGGGTTCCACTCCAGACTGCTGATCCCTTTCGATCCATGCCTATAGGATACCGTCACAAGGTGAGGGGTTCATCATCATCACAGTAGCGGACGACCAAGTTGGGAGTGTTGATCATCTCACACCGTGCGTAGAAAGGGATCGCATCATCGTGGCTAATGGTCATGATCGTGATGTCTTCTGGTCCACCTGCCTTGTTGATGCAATGCTTGATCAACTCTCGCCCAATCCCTTGCCCAACGTAGTCCCGATCAACGCCAAGATCGGTCAGGAACAGAAAGTAGGCAAAGTCGGTTAGTCCGAAGCAGATACCAACCAGCTTGCCTTCATCGCGAGCGGTGCAAATGATCGCTACATTCCGTAACATAGTCCGGACGCGAGTGCCAAAGTTCTTGGCAACATACTGCTGGCCAAGGTCCGTCCGATGGAGGAATTCAAAGTACTCCTCAAACGTGAGGTGGTCTGAATCATCGTACAAGATCATCTAGTCCACCTTCACGTAGAGGATATTCGTCAATTGTCGCCCCGGGCGAATGAGGGTTCTTCCGCGATAGTAGAGGGCTCTCGACGAGCCAGCATCCAAGTTCATGGCGTAAGTGCAATCCAGTTGGCGCATGACCTTGGCGAATCCGCCAAAACTCAAAGGACCCGTTGCGACCATAAGGAGGCGCTGGTCAGCCGTAAATCCGACACCTACACGCGCGGTCGTGCTAAAGATGGCGGGGTCCCGAAACCCTTCTCCAACGGCGTCAACATTCACTTCCCCATCCAGAACGAGGGCCGGGCCACAGCTAAGCACTGTTTCGAATCCGCTCCAATCTTGCGTGCGCCCGTACGGAACTCGGCGCATAAGGGGCTCATTGTCAACCGTAAAAGCTAGCGCCGTACCCATGTGCCCTCGGTAAAGGACATTCCCACCTCGCACGACATCTCCGATCGGCCTTAAGCTCCGGGTGTCAAAAAATGTCCCGGTTATGGCTGCCGTTGCTTGTGCCCGCTGGACTAGCGATTCGAAGCTATCCGCACCCGTTGGGAAGCCGCTAGCAACTTCCACCCCCACCTTGACCCTCGGGTTCTTAAGATCTATTTGGATGACCCGGACGGGGGAACCTAGGACTGTCCCCGTCGTTATCCAGTCGGCCCGCTTTTTCAGCAAGACATTTGCGATTGCATCGCTAATCGTGCTTGGAGGCCTGTCCGACCGGATCCCGGGGCGTGTTCCCCAGCGCACTTGGCCATCCAGCGTGCCCAAGACAATCCGGTTCGAGGCCAGGGAGAATGCGTTCGCATATCCGCCCCCCAGTTTTGGAGATGTCAATTGTGTCCCGGTGATCAGATCATAGACTTCTATTTGGTTCTGGATACCAATGAATGCCACCGCGCTTCCGTCGGGGGAGAGGCTAGCGGCCACCGGACTTCTCATCTTTGTCTGAACAGGAGGCAAACTTTTCAGATCTGCATCCCAACGGGTCACCTTGCCTGACTTGGGCTCGGCAATCGCAAGGCCCCCCTTTTTATCAAAACCAAGGGCTAGGATATCGAACGTAGGTTGAGAGACGTTTCCCTTCCCAAGCCAAGTTCCAACCTCCAGCACGACTATCTTGCCATTGGAACTGTAGGCCAACTGACGGCTAGCAGGATCAAAAGCAACATTGAGAACTAGTCCATGATCGAAGCGCTTTGCGACCTGCATGGTGGTGGCATCCACGATTACGAGACCTCCGGGTCCACCAACGGCAATCCACTTGCTATCTGGCGAGAAGGCCACGCAGGCACCGATTCCTAGAGCCCGTACATCTTTGCCGGTCGCCGCATCGTAAAGTCGAATGTTCCTCCAGGCTCCGCGGATGTTAAAAGCGACGGCAACCAGCGAGCCATTTGGAGAGGCGGATACTTGCGCCGGTGCATCGTCGAGCTTGCGCGACCATATTGGAGTGCGCATTACCCCATCAAAAGCTCTGAGTACCCCACTAGAGTAGCCGGCAAAGACCGCGCGGCCGTCATTCGCAATCGCCACGGCGGTGACCGGCGTTACCGGTTGGGCACCCGCAATGGTTGCGCTGACGAACAGGCTGCAGATAGCTCGTGATGGGGGCATAGCGGATCCAATAGGATCTCAAGAATGACTTGTCCTACGGAATCAAAATTATGACTCAATGGGAGCGCGATGCCGAAGCGGGGTTGCCGGTAAACCGAGCGTATCTGATCCCGTCGTGTTTGTAACCTTGAGAACACGCTCTAGAATGACTTTGACTGCGCCACCAATCGGGAAGGCAACGAGCATTCCCAAAATGCCAAACAATGAACCGCCTGCCGCTACGACGAACATGCTAACGACAGGGTTCAGACCCACTGCCGAACCGACGAGATTTGGGGCAACCAACTGGTCCCATATCCAAGTGATCAGGAACAGAACACCTACCAGTAGTAGCGCAAAGGCCCAGCTGGACGGAAAAGCGGCGAACCAATTTCCACTCTGACCACTGAGGCCTACAATGACCAAGAGTAGCACGTAATTCACCATGCCACCGATGATGGGAATTAAGTAGAGCGTCCCAAATAGTAGCGCCAAAAGGACCGCATAGGGGGCACCAAGAATAGTGAGCGCGAGCGCGACAGTTGTCGTATACAGGGCCCACGAAATCATGATGCCCCGCAGGTACTTCTGAAAGACATCACCAACATCTTCTAAGATGTCCATCGCTTCGCTCCGGATGCTGGGTGGTATCCAGTTGGGTAAGGACACCCGGATCCGATCAAAATCCATCAACAAGAAGAGGGCAACCAGGGGGGCAAACAAGAGAAGAATGAACTGGGCGCCCAGCCCACCGAGGGCTCCCAAAACTGAATTGAAGAAGCCCTGGACGACCTTGGTAATCTCCTGCCGCCTCGGTTCGAGCAACTGTTCGGTAATCGCTGACTGGGTTGATGGAATACCTAGCCGATCAAGGGTCGGTCGGACTTGGGCCAGCGTACGATCAAGCGGACTGACCGAGGTGCTAGCCTCGACGCGAATCTTTGGGTTCCACCTTACAAAGTAGTTATTGTTGTAGCCTTGCTGCGCCATGTCCCTTGTCATGGAACCGATATTCATCGTGAAAGCGCTAAGTTGCTTCGTCATGATCGGCACGGTCAAGAACCCAATCCCCGTGATCACGGCAAAGAAGGCGATGAAGACTAACCCCACGGCTGCACCCCGTCCAAGGCCCCGCCGCCTTAATTGGCGAACGACGGGATCAAGGAGGATGGCGACGAGGCTGCCGACGATGAAGGGCAAGAGAATGCCCCGGACAAGGTAGAGGAAGCCCAAGACCAAAGCTACGGTCAAAATCCATAGCGCGATTTTCCAGCCTCCCATAACATTATCAGGACGAGGCTAATCGTCCCAAGTTTTCGAGGGTGTTCGGACTTTTGGCGTCAGGACGTGCATTATGCCAATTTCCTTGTAACCTAGCTTTGGATAGAGGTGGCGACCATCAGCGCTGGCAACGAGCACACTTTCGCGAACGCCAGTTGCCTTGTCTCCCTTGAGTAGCGCAGACATGAGCGCTTGGCCATAGCCTAGCCGGCGCCGCTCCTTGTGCACATATAGATCTGCGACATAGGCATCATTACCCATTCTCATACTTTCGACCATGCCAAAGATGGTTGGATCCGCTAGCCCGTAGAATTGACCATTACTCACCTTGACGGGCTTCCAATGCGCGGTGCTGATTTGATTGATGGCCTCCTGGGTCTCGTATTGGACCACGGCAGGCTCAGACTCAAAGCAAGGAAACGCTTCTAAGTCGTGGACGAATATCCACTCCGTGGCCGCAATTCTGTAACCGCCCCCTTTGAGTTCATTGCGATAGGCTACGGGGTCGAATTCCGGCCCGTGGCAGGCACAGAGAAAGTGCCAACCAAGGTCTTGCTTTCTAACTTGCTGAAGGACTTCTCCTGGCTCTTTGCTTGCGACAAAGACTTCACTCTTTCGTGGGACTCGCTTTGGCCCTTGATCACGAAGGACCCAAAGGTCTTCTATTTGGCGGACAACATAAGGGTGGTGTCGACTCTTGCGTATGCCAAATGCCTTTGCCGTAATCTCAATGGCACGAGCAAGCTCCATCCTTACCGAAGGCTTCCGCCAAGTTCCTCAATTGCCTGGACGATCTTGTCGCGAATCAGATTTGCCTCTTCATCGGTAAAGCTGCTGTCCATCTTTCGCAACTGGATGCTGACGCCCAGGGAGTGTTTGCCCGGTTCGATGCCCTGACCTTCGTATATGTCAAACAAAGCTTGCTTTTCCAGTACCAACCCGGATGCCTCCGCAATCGCACGCTCCACATCAGCGTAGGGCACGGACTTATTGATGACAAAGGCGATATCTCGCTTGATGGCCGGGTAACGGCTGATCGGCTTTACCTCGAGCTCTGAATCGGGATTTTGGAAGAAAACCAAGAGATCAATCTCTGCCATGTAGGTTTCCTCTGGCAAACCGAGCTGTTCGGCATAGTCGGGGTGTATCTGACCCATGGTGCCGACCCAAAGCCTTCCTTCATCAACCATGACACCCGCTTGGCGGGTAGGGTGGAATCGGTGATCCGGTAGACGAGGGAGCTCGAAAGAAATGTCATCGTGAACAAGATGCCCGAGCTCTTGAAGAATGCCCTTAAGGGTCCAGAAGTCGGCTTGCGGCGGATTCAGTTGTGCGAAATGGGGGTCTTGCATTGAGCCGGAAATCAGGATACTGAGCTCGGGTGATTCGTCTACTTCATAGTCACCCTTTACGAACACTTTCCCGATCTCAAAGAGGCGAAGATTCCTAGCTCCGTTCTTCGTTGCCGCATCCGCAAGTCCCGGCAAGAGCGAACTCCTAATGTATTGCATCTCCGGAGAATGGGGGTTGCGGACCATGACACGCCGCTCAGGATTGAAGTCAAGGATGCTGGCGTCACGGAGCGTGTGGCTAATTATCTGATCCAACCCGCACCGAAGCATGGTTTTCTTGGCGGTGTCAATGACGGCATACAGGCCAAATGAACCACCGCGCACGGTTGTGCCAGAGGGCATTAGGTCTGGAATCTTCTCGTACCCATGTACTCGACCAATCTCTTCAATGAGATCCTCTTCCAATGTGACGTCCGGTCGCCATGATGGCGGTTCTACGGCAAAAGTTCTTCCTGTCTTGACCTTGAATCCAAGCCTTGTGAGATAGCCCTCCATTTCACTATCGGTGATGTCCATGGACAAGATCAACCGTGCTCGTGCTGGGCGAAGCGGCAACGAGCGAGACTCGGCCTCAATGGGATAGACATCCTCAATCTGGCTCGCCCCTTTACCACCGGTTATCTCGCGATAAAGCTGGTCAAATCGTAGAAGTGCGCGTACAACGCCATTTGGGTCAACACTTCGTTCGAATCGATAGCTGGCATCCGTGTTTAGCCCAAGGTCCTTGCGTGTCTTCCGAACACTTGAGGCATCAAAGTGAGCACTTTCTAGGAGAACTCGCTTGGTCTCTGGGCCAACTTCCGTATCCAGACCACCCATAACACCAGCGATTGCTACCGGCTGTGTTGCATCACAAATCACTAGGTGATCTGGCTTCAATGCGTGCTTCAGCCCGTTCAAGGTCGTGAGAGTCTCGCCATCCTTAGCTTGGCGAACCACGATCCGTTCACTCCCCAGCTTATCGAGATCAAACGCATGGAGAGGTTGCCCCAACTCAAGCATTACATAGTTTGTGAGGTCCACGAGCAGGCTGATCGGGCGTTGACCGGCTGCGGTAAGGGCTTCTTGTAACCAGTCTGGCGAGGGCCCGTTCTGCGCGTCTGAGTAAATTGCGCATGCATATCTCGAGCAATTTGAGCTTTGCAACTCGATGTGCATACCAGCCTCTGCCTTTGCCAAGTGCCACTCGATAGCCTGATCATAGAGTCCAGTAGGTTCTGCAGAAGACTCCTTGGCCAAAATCTCGCGAGCCAGTCCCAATGCGCTGAGACCATCACCCCGATTCGCCATAACTTTGATGTCCAGAACATCGTTCTCGATGCCCTCCAGCTCAAAGCCAGCCATAGTCAAAAGTTCACCAATCTCATTGGAGGACAATGAGGTTTTGACAAAAGACCTAAGCATCAAAGAAGGCAGTTTCATGGGATCTGTTTAGGTTACCTTTACTCGACTCCAACTAACCTCAAAGCAGGTACAACTCTGAGTGATGCCGATTCTCGACAATATCCTTCAATCCATCGGCAATTCACCGATGGTTCGGCTCAGCCACTTGAACCCGCATGGTTCTTGCGAACTCCTTGGAAAGGTTGAGTTTCTGAATCCTGGCGGCTCAATCAAAGACAGGATTGCATTGCGCATGATCAAAGAGGCCGAGGAATCGGGTCAGATCAAGCCCGGCGATACGCTCATTGAACCAACCAGCGGCAACACGGGGATCGGGCTGGCCATGGCTGGGGCCATTCTTGGCTACAAGGTCATCATTGTGATGCCGGAAAAGATGAGCCAAGAAAAACAGCGTACGATGGAGGCACTCGGGGCGCAGATCATTCGTACTGACACGACAGCGGCTCATGATAGTCCTGACAGCAACTTTGGAGTTGCGGAGCGGTTGCAGAAGGCGATACCCAATTCCCATATACTGGGTCAGTTTGTCAATCCGATGAATCCGCAAGCCCACTTTGATACCACTGCTGTCGAGATTATCGACCAGTGCGACGGCAAGTTGGACTACTTCGTAGCGGGTACTGGCACCGGCGGAACGTTGAGCGGTGTTGCAAGGCGGCTCAAGGCAGCCATTCCAAATTGCCAGATTGTTGGTGCTGACCCGGTCGGTAGCCTTATTGGAGGTGGGGATCTCAATGCTCCGTACCAGGTTGAGGGCATTGGCTATGATTTCGTGCCTGAAACAATGGATATTGACCTTGTTGATCGTTGGGAGAAGGTTGACGATGCCGAGTCGTTTTATTGGGCCCACCAGCTGATCCGCAAGGAAGGGATGCTCGTCGGTGGAAGTAGCGGGACAGCCCTAGCCGCCGCGATGCGCGTTGCGAAGCAGTGCACTGGTGGTGAACGCATTTGCGTGGTTCTTGTAGACAATGTCCGGAACTACATGAGCAAGTTCTTGAGCAACGAATGGCTCGCGGACAACGGGTTCTCAACGGTGACACCAAACAAGTTTGTGGATTGGGAGGCGATGAAGAGCAGTGTCTGATCTGCAACTCCGAGCCGTCTCTTCTGACCAAGAGGTTGAGCAATATAAGCGTTGCTATGAGGAAGTTTGGCGGCAAGGTAAGCCTTTTGAGCCGGGAGAACTTGACCCAAATGACCATGCACTACGCTACTTGGCGGTTCAAGGTAAGGAGGTTGTCGGGAGCTTCAAGCTACATCGCTTCCGAACGACCTGGAACGACACAATTCTTGACTGTGCCGGCGTCGCTTCAGTAGGGGTTGTGCCTCATCACCGGTCTTCGGGTGTCGGGGCGCAGATGATGCGTCTATCCCTCCGAGAAATGCGGAAACTCGGGTTTCCCCTCGCTGCTCTCTATCCCTTTCGAGGAAAGTATTACCGACAATTTGGCTACGAGTTTTGTGGCTCCCGGTGGCAGATCAAGTGCCCGGTATCACGCTTGCCGAAATATGCTCCTGAACTCCGAGCTCAACGGATCTCAGTCGAGGATGTGCCCACTTTGGATGGTTGCTACCGAGAGTTCATCCGAGGCTACAACGGGGCCAACGTTCGAACGGATGAACAATGGCGCCTGCGCATGGGTAAGGGCGCCCCGCTGATCTACGCAGTGGGTGACCCCATCGAAGCCTATGCATGGACCTCTATGGACGGCGGCTTTTGGGAGGAGCTTCAGATTGGAGAGATTGCTTGGTCTTCGCCAAGAGGCTACCGGAGCATCATGTCGGTTCTCCGTGGCCTAGCGATTAATCGGAGCCACCTTATCTGGAGCGAGCCCGCCGAGGGCCCATATATCACTCAGAATCTCGACCAAGGTGCCGATATTGAGCTTCATCGCCCCGCTATGTTCCGGATTATAAACGCCGAGAAGATGGGCTTACAAGGAGTTGAAATCCTGGATCCTGACCTCCCCGAAAACAGCGGGTTACATGGCGAGCGGCTGATTACCGGGATGGTCGGAGCCATTACGCAAGCCGTCTTGGGCGAGCCGTCTATTGACAGCCTCGTCTCGGCTGGCGCTATAACGGCGACCGACCTAGCCGCGGCGCGCGCGAGCTTCCCATCAAAACCGGTCCTATGTACGGAGTTCTTCTGAGTGCGGCTCTTGACCGTTCCAAACTGGTCCTTTGGACGCGACCGAGATCTTCTAAACATTTTCCGTGACCTTCTGGAGGGTTGGGGGTTGGCTATCCACTTTTTGCGGAGCGACGTGGATCACAACCGTACGGTGAGCGCGATTTCCGGGGATGCCGAGCTCATCTTTGAGCGCCTAGAGCGACTTGCCGAAGCCGCTTTTGAACGAATTGACCTGAACCGTCACGTCGGGGTCCATCCACGGATCGGAGCATTGGATGTCTGTCCGTTTCTTCGCCTAGACGACGATCCCTACCCTCTTGACCTCAAGATCGAAGCCTTTGCCCAACGTCTTGCAGAACGGTTTGATCTGCCCATTTATCTATACGAGAAGTCGGAACGCGGACGTCATGCCTTTGATCTACCTACACTGAGGCGGGCCGGTTTTGGGGGGCTGCTTGGTCAGGAACTGACTCCGGATTTTGGGCCAACGCGGACGCACCAATTTCTCGGCGCAACCGTTATGGGCGAGCGCGACTTTCTAATCGCGATGAATGTAAATTTCCGTTCAGACGACCTGGGCTTTGTCAAAAAGCTAGCCAGGAACATGAGAGCATCGCGCGATGATGGCGATCCAAGATTCACCGGTGTCCGTGCTCTTGGCTTGCCCTTGGTGTCTCGTCATCTCGTGCAACTGAGCCTGAATCTCACTCAACCCGATCTCACCCCACCTGACTCTGTCATTGAGTGGGCACTCGCCGCTGCGCGAAAATCCGGTGTTCAGCACGCCGAGAATGAACTGATTGGGGTGATTCGGGAGAGCGATCTGCCCAGGGCGACCAGGCTACCGGTGAGGCGAGAGCAAGTTATTGCCGGACTGTGACGACACCCAGCAATTCCCAGCCACACTTCGCAACCCCCAGCACACCTCATAATCTTCAAATGCGCCGAGCAATCGTAGTGGTCTTAGATGGATGTGGGGCTGGGGAAGCTCCCGACGCGGCGGTGTTCAACGACCACGAGCACCCCTCGACGCTCCTCCACGTATGGCAGCATGCCGGCAAGATCAATGCGCCAAATCTGATCGGTGCGGGCTATTTCACAGCGGGTTTGGTCGAAGGACTGACACCCGGGCTCAACAGCTTCGAAGTCCAATACGGCCGTCTTCGCGAACTCAGCATGGGCAAGGATTCCGTAACCGGACATTGGGAGATGATGGGCATTCACACCCAAGAAGCCTTTCCCACCTACCCCAACGGCTTCCCTATTTCCCTAATCAAGGAGTTTGAAGAGAAGATCGAAACCCAAACCCTCGCCAACAAGCCATCAAGCGGCACGACGATCATCGAGGAACTCGGCGAGCTCCACATGGAGACGGGCTTCCCGATCGTTTACACCAGCGCCGACAGCGTCTTCCAAATTGCTTGCCACGAGAGCATCGTCCCGATTGACAAGCTCTACGATTGGTGCCGCATTGCGCGGAGCCTTCTGGTGCCGCCCAACGCCGTCGCCCGCGTCATCGCCCGCCCCTTCGAAGGTGAGCCTGGCAACTTCAGAAGGACCGAAAGAAGAAAGGACTTTCCCCTCTCGCCGCCCAAGAACTTCGTGGACGAGATCGGCGATGTGCTCGGCATCGGCGTCGTGCCGGAGCTGTTCGATGGTCGCGGATTTCGTCCCGTCCGGCGTACGCAATCCAATGCTGAGCACGCTGAGTTGTTGAAGGAAGCCATGCAAAGCGACGCCCAATTCATCTTCGCCAACTTTGAGGATTTCGACATGCTCTATGGCCACCGCAACAACCCAGACGGATTCGCAAAGTGTCTGGAGGAGTTTGACCTGGTCTTAGGTTGGCTTCTTGGTGAGCTACGCGACGACGACCTCTTGATCCTCACCGCCGACCACGGCAATGACCCAACCGACGCCAGCACCGACCACTCGCGCGAATACGTACCGCTATGCGTGATCCAGCAGGGTTCTGGGGTGCAGGCCCTCGGCGATCAAGATGGGATGATGGTTATTGGTGAACTGGTGAAGGGTTGGCTTTGATGTAGGTGGTGTACCAAAGCTAGCCCCATACACGTCATATTCAATGATGCTTGCGCCGCTTCTAGCCGTTGCTGTCTTGACCCAGCAAACCTATCCGCGCTATCCCGCCAAGGCCGATCATGGCTTTCGGCATGTTGAATTCGCTACATTCAGCG
>JADLGZ010000103.1 GCA_020849075.1 Fimbriimonadaceae bacterium
AAGGGGGGATACCAATTCAAGAAAGGACCGCTTGGCCGATAGTTTGGTGGAGCTAGAAGAACAACATCAAGGGCCACTGGGGCCACGATTGGCGAAGGACACTTCACATCAACCGTCAACTGCTGCGGACCAGAGACCGCCACAGAACCCAACTTTATCCACCCAAAGCCGTTGCCGTAGACGCTGGTCAGGGGCGGCGGTGATGGTTCCTTTCGGTCTCCGTTAACCTCCAGAAAGAGCTGGCTAATTGCCGGTGTGCTTCCCTTTACGCTCACCCAAATATCGTGAGCCCCTGGGGCACGAGGATTAATCAGATATCGAGCGCGAAACATTCCATCAAGCGGATCAATCCTGGTACTCAGCATCAGGACACTCTCACCCGATGCACTGGAGTCCTGCTGGACTTCACTCCAGTTGTGCTCGCGGCTATTCTCAGCTTCAACCCACACCATAGGTGCCAAAGAACGCCGGAGTCGCTCCAACCGGTAGCGCATGGATGTAAAGGCTGAAAACGGGTTTTGATTAACCGTTGCTGAAACCTGTCGAAACCCCTCAATATCGTCCATCACATTCTGTACCTGCTGCGGAACAAGCCCGGCCAGAGTGGTGAATTCCTGCATGGTCTCCTCAATACTCTCCTGAGGCACCGGAACATTCGGGCCTGTTATGAGGACAGGATCGGTGCCAAGCGTAAAGTCGAGGGTCGTCTTTGTTACCTTCGCCTTAATATCTACTCCAGCCAGGGATCGAACAGAGGCGAGCTTCGGGTCCAGCAATCGCAACCTCACTTTTAGCTCCGTTTGATTCGCCCACATGACCGTTTGATCGCCGTCTGCGGTACGCATCACATAGCCACTGATCTTGCGGCCATAGTCAATCCGGTTGCCATCAAGGGGGGCGGGAACCCACCACGCATTGCTCCCCAATTGCATCGGCACTGCAGGGTTCTGCGCAGACTCTGGGAAGTTTAAGAAGGTTGGTCGCGGCGTCAGCCAATCGCCTTGCTCTGTTCCCTTTAGAATCGCAACCTTTTGAAGCTCTGCCTCCGTCGGGGCGCTGAAGAACCAGCCTCGCATTCCCAGTTGTCGGCTCTGCAAAATAGTCTCGTTGAGGTCACCCTCGGCCTTGACATCTGTCGCCATCAAGAGACCTGCCCGATCCCACCGGCTCAGGGTACTCGCAGCTCTAGCCGTGCCTCTGTTGAGATCGCTGATTGAATCTCCTTCCAGCCGCACGGCAACGCCCGCCAGACCCGCAGCGTTACCCTCGTACGGGCCATTCCAGCCACTCCAAGTCTGGATCACCGGGACGCCAAGTCGAAGCTGGAGAGCTTGGCACAGATTGATCATGCGGCGGCGGACGGCGATGTTGAAAACAGTCTGGATATCGTCCCACGCTTGGCTGCTTCGGCTGATAGCCGTGTAAATCTGGTTGCTGCTCCTGTCCCAGTAGGCGTTGATGCCGCGCTTCGGCGACCAAAGCGGTACTAACCGGGTTATCTGAGCAATGCTTGTGAAGTCAGGAGCCTGAATACTCCAAGCCTGCTCTAGCCGCTTTTGGCTACCATACTTGCGGCTCAAATAGACCTCCAGTTCGGTTCGGACCCGCGGTGAGGTGGGCACAAATCGCAGATTAGCCGGCGGGAACTGCGCGATAGATCCGAGGGGATTGATCAAGCCGCGAAAGCCGGGGGCCGATCCGGCTTGGCCAAAGGCGGCGAGCAAGCGATCACGATGATTATCGAGCCCATCCCAACCATCGGGAACTCGCGCGTCACGCAGGATGGGATACATCAGGGCAGTGTGTTCGACCGAGTTCCCCGGATCAAGTTCCTCATCAAAGTGACCATTTGTGTCGGCAGTTACACGCCGACTTTTCTGCACCGTTCCGTCCGCCGTGGCTAAGACAAGTAGCGCCTCGCTTGAACCAGGAACAGTGGCTTGGAGGCGGGTTTTGGCATTGATGCCCGCTAGGCGATACGACTCGGGTTCAACCGCAACCCCAACCGAAGATGGTGCCAAAGAGTTGATCTCAACAAAGAATCGAACATCGGATCTACGAAGCTCATCAAAGACAGCGGGCCAAGTGCGCCCGTCGGTTGGGAGCTCAACAAGGAGATCCTTGACGCCTGCCTTTGTTGCCTGTTCAATCGCATCCACGGTGCCCGGCACCCGAACGCCGATCGGCACATAAGGCACCCCACCCCAAAGCAGCGTCCCGCTAGGGTCAACTTTCCAACCTGGGGTTTGGGCCATCAGGAGCCCGGCAAGCAAGGCGGCGGTCATGCGATGTGAGGGTACCTCTCTGAACGACGTTTTGAATCATGAAGCCGGTTCGCGGGTACGCTAATCGAGTGAGCGCGGTGGTTTCAAACGATCTTCAGACACGATGTATTAATGTCATTCGGGGGTTGGCCATGGATGCCGTAGAACGGGCCAAGAGTGGTCACCCGGGAATGCCGATGGGGTGTGCGCCCATGGCAACCGTCCTCTGGACCAAGCACCTGCGTCACAACCCAAACAACCCAAAGTGGTTCAACCGTGACCGCTTCATCCTAAGCGCCGGTCATGGGTCAATGCTTCTGTACAGTCTTCTTCACTTGACTGGGTATGACCTCACACTAGACGATATCAAGGCCTTTCGCCAACTCCACTCCAAGACTCCCGGTCACCCAGAGAATTTTGCTACGCCTGGAGTCGAGATGGCCACCGGCCCCCTCGGGCAGGGACTGGCGACATCGGTTGGTATGGCGATCGCTGAGGAGCACTTGCGGGCGGTCTACGGCGAAGCCGCGTGTTCGCACTACACCTACGTCATTGCCTCTGACGGTGACCTGATGGAAGGGGTTGCTCAGGAAGCCTGCTCGCTCGCCGGGCACCTTGCGTTGGGTCGGCTCATCGTTCTGTATGACGACAACAATATCACGATTGACGGCAACACCTCTCTTGCCTTCACCGAAAATACGGCGGCAAAGTTTGAGGCCATGGGCTGGCAAGTTCAGCAGATTGATGGCATGGACGCTCAGGCCGTTGATGAGGCCCTTACCTCCGCCAAGGAGGCGACCGATCAACCAAGCTTGATATGCGCTCGCACCATCATTGGTTTTGGTAGCCCCAATAAGGCGAACAGTCCTAAATCACATGGTTCACCTCTCGGTGCGGAAGAACTCGCGCTGACGAAGGCGGCACTCGGGCTACCCGATGAAGAGTTTTGGATCCCCGACGATGTACTGAATGAGTTCCGGGCCGCTGTTGCAAAAGGCGACGAATGGGAAGCCGCATGGCGCGCCTCGGCTCCTCCTTCGTTCCTAGCGTTGCTTGAACAATCGCCCACGATTGACTGGATTAGAAACTTCCCCATCAGCATCGAACCCGTGGCAACTCGGGCCAGCAACGGCGTTGCACTTCAGTTAGCTGCAGCCCAGTGCCACGTGATTGGTGGTAGCGCCGACCTCACCCACAATGTAATGACGGAAATCAAAGATGGCGGCACGTTTTCTCCCGCTGATCGCCGCGGTCGTAACATCAACTTTGGCGTCCGAGAGCACGCGATGGCCGCCGCCGCGAACGGCCTCACCCTTCACGGGCCAACGCGCGGCATGGCGGGCACTTTCTTTATTTTTAGCGACTATTGCCGTCCTTCCCTCCGGCTAGCCGCCTTGATGGAATGTCCGACCATCTTCTGCTTCAGCCATGACTCGATCGGGCTTGGCGAGGATGGCCCCACCCACCAACCCATTGAACAATTGGCGGCTTGTCGAGCCATCCCGAACTTCAACACCTTCCGACCTGCCGACGGGAGCGAAACCGCCGTCGCGTGGGCGATCGCCACGCAAAGCACGAAGACCCCGACCGCAATCATCACCTCTCGGCAATCGGTACCGAACGTGACTCCACCGGCCTCGGCGGACCACCCTGCTTTCAAAGGTGGTTACCTTCTCGTTGACCCGCCCTCGCCCAAGGTTTGCCTCGTGGCTACGGGCAGCGAGGTCGGCCTTGCCCTTTCCGCAGCCAAACTCCTCGAACAGGAAGGCGTTTCTACCCGTGTGGTTAGCCTCCCAAGTTGGTACCTCTTTGAGTTGCAACCGGATTCATATCGTAACCACGTCCTACCCAAAGATCTACCCACGGTAAGTGTTGAAGCTGGATCCACCATGGGTTGGTCCAAGTATGCCCAAGCACACGTTGGGCTAGACCATTTCGGCGCGAGTGCGCCGTCAAATGACATCTTTCAAGCATTTGGGTTCACCCCTCAGAATGTCGCCGCCCAAGCCATAGGTTTGCTCAACAAGAAAATAGGCCCACCATGAAGGCGGGCCTTTAGGAGTCAACCAAATGAAAGAACCATCACCTCTTACGGCGACGAATTAAAGCAGCAACGCCCAGTCCAAGGACAGCCATCGTAGCGGGTTCGGGTACGACCGTGGCCTTAGCCCAGAAGGAGATCGTGGCGTCATTGTCCAATCGAACCATCGAGTTGGGATCCAGCATCCCGCCACCAGCACCCGAAGTCAACCGAGCCCAGTTTGTCGCCAGATTGTTCGTGTGGCTCCAGTTAAATTTGTACGAGTTGACTCCCGTGTGGGCTGTCGAAGTATCCACGCCAGCCGTTGCGCCAGCCGTAACGTTGGTAGACGAGCCTGAGAAGTTCGCGCGCTGGAACCGTGCGACCGCATTAGCAGCGTAGGATTCAAAGCTACCAAAGTTCGTTGAACCTGCGGCATTTGAGCTCGTAACATCGTCAATCCACAGGGTGATCGCGTTCGTGCTCCCCCCATTGTTGAGGATACGGATGTTCTCCAAGGTGCCGTAATTCCCCTGCAATGTCCCGTTTGCCGTCCCTCCTGCAAAGGCCGTGACGGTTGCTCCGGTCAGCGCCCAAGTATAAAGGTGCCAAGCGCCGTCCGTAATGAGAGCCGTCGCGTCCTTGTTAATCCACTCGATGCCGCCGGCGGTGCCGCCGTTATTGCCGACCCCAACATCTGCACCGCCACCGGCCGCGGTTTCTCGAATACCGATAGAGACTTGCCACGCCATGGCTGAACTTGCCACGGCAAGCAAACTTGAAACAAAAATGAGTTTATTCATCGTTCACCAATTCCTCAAACAGAGCGCAATACAAATCTTCGCTTGCGCAAGCCAGCTTGGACGTTCAAGCCGATAACTTATTGTAAGGCAAAACCTGTGTTCCAGTGTCGAATCGGCGGTCAATTTTGCGGAACCCAGCATTCCTACGGGTAAACGACGCACGAAAAGGGCCAGAGATTTGCTCTGGCCCTCACCTTGCAAGAGAACGTACGTTTAGGTCTTGATTTGGATATCAACACCGCTCGGCAGATCAAGCCGCATGAGAGCGTCAATCGTCTTGTTGTTCGGCTCGTTGATATCAATCAACCGATTGTGAGTCCTGATCTCAAAGTGCTCCATGGACTCCTTATCAATGTGGGGACCGCGAATCACGCAGAACCTGCGGATATTGGTCGGAAGCGGAATCGGGCCGCTGATGCGTGCGCCGGTGCGGCGAGCGGTTTCGGCGATCTTTTCGGCCGAAATGTCAAGAATGCGGTGATCATAACCGCGCAAACGAATACGTACTCGTGGTGCCTTCATAGGTTTCTCTGATCGTAAATTCCAAGAGGGCGGCAAGCCCTTCCCCAACCTTACGATGCCCCATATGGTACCTGACGCCCAGTATCATTTCCTCTGTGCCGTCTGCCCGAACCGTATTTCTTACCAAGCCAACTCACAAGTTGGGCGACAGCGTGATTTTGGCAACGCTCTTCGCCGAGGCCCTCAAGCTGGAACCTGACCTCCAGTTGTTTTGCCTCGGTGGAGAAACACTGACATGGGCGAACCCACTTTTGAACGGTCAGGTCCAAGTCATCAATGACCATGCGCAACTACCCAAGCGACTCGACACTCTCATTCATTTCCGGGCACCGACCCTGGAGTCAGTTAGGTTGGCTAAGGCGAGTCGCACGGCTCTGTTCATTACCGAAGATCGGGGGTTGCTTAAGGGTTTCGCCACTCGGCGAGTTCGTCGCAACCTCCCCAGGACGACCCACCAAGTTAATATCTGGGGCGAGTACTTTCGCCTCGCATTTCCCAACTTCCCCAACATTACCGAGTATCTGGATTATCGCCCGCTCGTAAAGTCCACCCCCGAGACCTCAAGCTCGGTCGTCATCAATACGCATACATCAGGCTCCAACCGGCCCCCATCTGCTCATGTATTTAGCGAAATCATTGAAATCTGCCGCGCTCATGGCCTCGGCATCAAGTTGCTCAGCGGTCGGGGATGCAACGTTGCTGAAAGCCTCCAAAAGAACCACCCCGCTGCCCAGATCATTCGGCCATCCGGCATTCAGCAACTTGCCGATCTACTGGCCAGCGCTGCGCTTGTGATTACCCCGGATACCGGCCCGGCGCATCTGGCCGCTGCGCTCCGAGTACCGGTCATTGATCTCTATTGCAAGGCTCTGTTGCCGTCGGAGCGTTGGACTCCCTTAGCCCCCAAAGTTGCCCTCATTCGCCCCGATCGAGGCTGTCCGTCTTGCCTTGCAAGGAACCGCTGTCACCACGGCAAATACCCAGACGATACGTGCACCGAGAGCTTCGATCTGGATCAGATATCAACAGTGATTCGGGACATTCTTGCCAAATGACCAATAGAAATGCCCCTCTCAGAAAGAGAGGGGCATTTCATTTCGCTAACCCGATTACTTGATGATTTCGGTAATCGTGCCGGCGCCGACCGTTCGGCCACCCTCTCGGATAGCGAACTTGGAGCCTTGCTCCATAGCGATCGGCTTGTCATCCAGAAGCGAAATCGCCATCTGAACGTTGTCGCCCGGCATGCACATTTCGGCAGCGTCGCCGCCCGTCGTGAAGATGCCGTCAATCGTTCCGGTCACGTCCGTCGTTCGGAAGTAGAACTGCGGTCGGTAGCCGGGGACGAATGGGGTGTGTCGGCCGCCTTCATCCTTCGAAAGGACGTAAACTTCGCCCTTGAACTTGGTGTGCGGCTTGATCGAACCGGGCTTGGCAATAACCATTCCGCGCTCGATTTCTGTTCGCTCAACACCACGGAGCAAGAGACCGACATTATCGCCCGCTTGGCAGTCGTCAAGCAACTTGCGGAACATTTCGATACCCGTGCAGGTGGTCTTTCGTGATTCCGGAGCCAAACCAATGATTTCGACTTC
>JADLGZ010000104.1 GCA_020849075.1 Fimbriimonadaceae bacterium
CATTTCGGCCCAGAAGGTACTCTCGTACTTTCTTGATGGACCAGTCCCATATCCGCAATTTTTGTATCATCGCCCATATTGACCACGGCAAATCCACCCTTGCGGATCGGATCATTGAGAAATGTGGTGCCATAAGGGGGACCGCCCAAGAGCAGATGCTTGACTCAATGGACATTGAGCGCGAGCGAGGCATCACGATCAAGATGGCGGCTGTTAGACTTGATTATCGGGCAAAGAACGGCCAGGACTATCAGCTAAACCTCATTGACACGCCTGGTCATGTAGATTTCACCTACGAAGTCAGCCGAGCGCTTGCTGCCTGCGAAGGGGCCCTGCTGATCGTAGATGCCAGCCAAGGCGTTGAGGCCCAGACCATTGCCAACGCAGGCATGGCCATGAACCAAAACCTAGAAATCGTGCCGGTAATCAACAAAATTGACCTACCCCACGCGGACGTTGAGCGCGCTAAAGAAGAGATTGAACATGCGATTGTGATCCCCGCCGATGACGCAGTACTCGCCTCGGCGAAGAGCGGAGTCGGCATTGAAGACATTCTCGAGGCGGTCTGTATGCGAATGCCTGCACCAAGCGGAGAGCACGCCGCACCCCTGCGCGCTCTGATCTATGATTCTCATTTCGACAGCTATCAAGGAGCCGTCGCCTACATCCGGGTTGTAGACGGGGCAGTTCGCCCCGGTGATAGGATCAAGATGATGTCAAGCGGCGTCACTTTTGTCGTAGACGAGGTCGGCGTTTTCAAGCCTCAGCTCGTTCGCACCGATGAGCTACAGACCGGTGAAGTCGGATTCATCACGGCCGCCATGAAAACCATAGGTGATGCTAAGGTGGGCGACACGGTGACGCTGGCAGAGCGTCCTGCCAGGGAAGCCCTACCTGGATATCGCGATGTAAAGCCAATGGTCTACTGCGGCCTCTATCCGACAGACGGTGACGCCTACGAGGACCTGCGGGACGCAATTGAGAAGCTGAAGCTAAATGACGCCTCCCTGACCTTCACGCCCGAAACCTCGGCCGCACTCGGATTTGGGTTTAGATGCGGCTTCTTAGGTCTGTTGCACATGGAGATCGCGAGGGAGCGTTTGGAGCGTGAGTTTGGATTAGATCTTATCCTGACGGCACCTAGCGTGGACTTCTTGGTCCACCGGACTGGAGGAGCCGCAGAGCACATTAGCAACCCGAGCGAGTTCCCATCACCCAACGAAATGACCATGATCGAGGAGCCAACTGTCAGCGCAACGATCATGACCCCTCAGGAATACGTCGGAGCTGTGATGACACTATGCCAAGAACGGCGGGGTATCTATTGCAAGAGCGAATATCCTTCGCCGAATCGGGTGATGTTGTACTACCAGCTACCCTTGGCAGAGATCCTTCTTGACTTCTTCGATAAGCTCAAATCCTCGACCCGAGGCTACGCTTCATTTGACTACGAATTAGCGGACTACCAAGCAAGCGACCTCGTTAAGCTGGATATTCTCCTGAACGGCGACATCGTAGACGCGTTATCCTTCATCGTTCACCGGTCTTTCGCCTACCCGCGAGGTAAGGGAGTCGTTGAACAACTCCGCAAGGTCGTACCGCGACAACAATATGAAGTTCGAATCCAAGCTGCAATCGGTAGCAAGATTATCTCTGCCGACACAATCAAGCCGTTCCGTAAGAACGTCATCGCCAAATGCTATGGAGGCGATGTCACACGGAAGCGCAAGCTCCTTGAGAAGCAAAAGGCCGGAAAGAAGCGCATGAAGCAGATAGGAAGTGTCGAACTTCCTCAAGAAGCGTTCCTGAGCGTCCTAAAGGTAATGGAGTAGCTACTTACCCACGGGTTGAGCAGGACTCACCGAGTTGATTTGTAGCCCATCATTGATATTGACGGAAATTAGGAATTTGCCATCTCCGGTAAACGCTAATGGAGCCCCAACCGCGCATTGATCACTAAGGGTCGAAATCTTCTTGTATCCCACGAGGTCCCAAACTACGACGGTTCGATCGTTCGCACTAGATGCTCCCAATTTACCATTTGGTGAAATTGCAACATGTTGAACCCAGTCGTCATGCCCTTTCAGGAGAGCTAAGCGCTTCTGCGCCTGGGTATCCCAAACGGCCAGACCATTGTCCCGACCGGCGGAAAGCATCTTTGTGCGAGATGCATTGAAAGCTAGCTCATTAAGGCCCAATGACGTGTGGGGATCCTTCTTCGCCGTTACCGCGCTTGTATGAGCGTTTCTGAACTGGAGCCCGCCAACTAAGGTTGCGACAACAATCCCATTCTTGATCGGCGTTGCATTTGCAAAAACAGCTCCGTTACCCGAGAACCTAGACTTCACGGTCATCTTGTTGAAGTCCCAAAGAAAGACTACGTCATCCTTTCCCGTGCTCAGAAGTGTCTTTCCGTCCGTAGTGAATGACAGGGCTTGTATTCCGCGCTGATGATATTGCTGACCGCGCGGAAACTCGCGGAGCTTCTTGCCAGTCTTGACGTCCCACACAAATATGCGAGAGGTCTCATCGCCCGTAACCAGGAGCTTCCCATCCGGTGAGAAGGCCAAGCCGTAGGCTGGTTGCGGGTGCCCGACCAATTGGAAAACTGTCTTCTTTGCCGCCGCATTCATCAGGCGTACTTGTCCATTTTCCTGCGAAACCGCGAAGAGTGAGCCAGTTGGCGCTCCTGCAACGGCGACGGTCCGGATCGAATCGAAAGATTGAACTCGAGTGACGGTAGGAGCTGCGACAAGAGTTGCCGCGAGTGCGAGTGTTATCATCCTTGTACCTCTATTGCAATGACGCCCAAATGCCCGTAATGATTACGGTGCTTTTCAGATCAGCTTGTCCTTCACCTGTTGGTTAAAGTTCCAAATCGCCCGCCATTCGGCAGTAATGGGCTTACCATCGGCGCTCGTGGCGTTCATCTTCATCGTGAGCGGTACGAGTCTTATTCCGTCAAACCTTGCCTCGAAAGCATTGAGACCTTGACCAGGTTTTTTGGCGATCAGGCGGTAAAACGGACGCATCACTCCGCCCGACTCCATGTCCTTGGACTCCAACGTAACCGAATATCCCTGCTGCTTAAGATTGCTGAGCACTGGTTCCCATGTGGGGCGACCTTCTGTAAATGGTTCAAATGCCTGCCTAGTGAAGAGGCGGTAGAACATCCCCTTTGCAAGAGGTTGCCCCGGCTGGCCAACAAGACCCTTCTTTACTGGTTGCTTACCATTGAGAATTAGCTTATTTTTGCCATCCGCGCGAACAACATTAGGACCCGTCGGGTCCCCTACATCAACGTACTCTATGCGATAGAGCGACTTATCGCTGATCAGAAACTTGCCTAATTGCTGACCTCGCATCTCGGTGTTTTGCAAGGTCATCTCAAATGAGCCTGCAATATCGGACCACTTCTTAGAGGCGTCGTCCAACATTGCCCCAAACGCCAAGGGATCAACTTTGGCCAGCCTCCAGCCATTGGACCCTGGCTGGGCCACGGTCACTCTTGTGGCTTCAACTTGGTCTCGCTCCTGTTTCGCAATCTCGGCCGTAATCTTCTTCTCGCTTACCTTCTGCGGATCCGAGGGATTCTCATCTGAGTTATCAGCCACATTGGGCACGATTGGCGAAGGTCGATCTGAACTCTCGCTCTTGCTGCCACCTTTTGGTTCAACAACCGTTTGCGTTGCCTGACAACCGACCAACATGAGGGCGAGAAAAAAGCTTGTACGGCGGTTCATTCCTATTCAATAGTCGCGGCGGTCGGCAATGGGAAATCAAGTGCGGCCCAATACTTCAGATCAATGGTCGTGGGAAATGGCGCATCCTTCTGACGACAATCCTCATAGAATGACAACTCGTCGGAGCTCATGGTTTCGCCAAAGTGCACGCGATCGGCAATCGCAGACAGTTTCTCGAATCGCTCCACATGATCTTCAAATCGGACTTCGGCGTAATCACGAGCCGCCCAAGTGGAGATCAGGAACTGCCAATCGGAAGCCTCTGAAAGAAGTAATTCACGAGCCGCCTGCACCACGATATCATGGGCAGGGCCCCCATCATAATCGGCCGCCATCTGGCGCATCTTCCTTTGGCAGGGATACAGCCTCTCCCAGGTCCAAAGATTGTCGTTGTTGATCCAAATGTAGTGGTAGCCACCCTCACCCCACGAGCCTTCGGGGAGGTGGATAAGATGGCGAGCGGGTTCCTCATCAATAACATCTCCACCCGAAACGCTGGCGAGGTCGGGCTCCTCATGCATAGCTCGGGCCATTTCAAAGAGAAACTCAGGCCCTTCCCACCACCAGTGCCCAAAGAGTTCCGTATCGTACATTGCAACTAGGGTTCCAACTCGACCATGGTTATCGCGGTACTCGTGCATCACACCCTTAACCATTTGGACAAAGTCCTCGGCGTGGCCCTGAATCTTTTCGAACGCATTCCAAGGATCGTAGGGTTGCTTTGCCCCTAGATCGGACTTATTCTCACTGATACGCCAATAGCGCAGGCGACCGGGCACAAGGTGCTTGTGGAACTCAAGGTAGGCAGGATCCCCCGGATAACCCACATCACCGGACCAAACCTTTGCCGTTGTGTTCGGGTCACGGGCAAAGCAGATCACCCCGTTCGGCAAGGCGTAGTGTTCGTACTCGCTTCGATCCTCAATAAGTTGTTCGAAGAGAAGCTTAGATCGCTCGAACATCTCTTTGAGCTGAGGGAATTGCATCGCATAGGTACCGAGCGGCTCCCCCCCGCGGATCATATGGGAGTCAACAAAGAAGTATTCAATTCCATTCTCATACAGAAAGTCCTCCACCGATTTTCTGGGCCAGATAGTGTCGTCACCGACTGGCGCTTTCCAGTCATAACCTGGTCGGTAGGCGCACTCAGGAAGCCAAATGCCTCTCGGGGCCTTGCCAAAGCGCTGCGAATGGCTTTTCACAGCTAACTTGACTTGGGCTTGGATGGACTCGTCCGTTCCGGTCAAGGGGAAGTAGCCATGGGACGCTCCACAGGTAATCAGTTCAATTGAGCCTTCATCCTGGAAGTAACGAAAACCGTCGTTGATATTCCGGCCCCATTGGTGCTTGAAGGCCACCAATGCTCGAGTGTAGTAGCGTTGCCACATGCCTGCAACCCCTTGCATCCACATTGAGCCTTCCTCCTCAAATGTCTTTCGATCAGCTACCGCGGCATCAATCTTCTCCTGACAATAGTCTTCAAAGCTCACCTTAAACGATGGATCATCCAGTTGCTCGGCCAAGATTGGGGTCATATTGATCGTCCACCGGGGGCGAATACCCAAATCGTTCAAGCGACCCAATGCATCAAGGATTGGTAGATAGCATTCCGCGGCAGACTCGTGGAGCCAGTCCGTACCGTGCGGCGATTTCCCGTGCGAAAGAACGTACGGCATGTGCGAGTGCAACACCAACGAGAATCGGCCTACCGCAGACATCTGCCAGATTATGGCCCCTTGAGGAACATTCGGAAATGTCCGACCATTCTAGTTGGTACAAGCGATGAAACTTCACTGGTTAGTCCTATTCGCCTTACCGGGCATGACCTGCGCCCAAGCCATGATTGATGTGCCGGTAGGTGAGGTTACGTTTGTTCGGACTGCTCCTACCCCGCCCACTCAGGAGCCCGTGACCACTCAAAAGCCTCCGATTCGTCGCCCGAGCGCCCGTAGTAACATTAGTCGCCCAAGTAAACCGACCTTAAGGGGCCGCATTGGGCCGGGTCCCGCTGCAAGCGAACTGTTGCCAATGGTTCCGGATCTTCGCTCTCTTCGGCGCGCACAGGTTGTAGTTGACCAAGAAACGGGCCAGTCGCCTCAACCGGATCTCCTAGCGGCATCGCGGCACTCGCCAGACGCGCGCCAAGCCATTGCCGCGGCCCTATGTTGGATATCGAAAGCACTGTCCGGTTGCACCAATTGACCAGTTTCGGGTTAAATACCTGAACCCGGGGGATTAGCTCAGCTGGGAGAGCGCTTGCATGGCATGCAAGAGGTCAGCGGTTCGATCCCGCTATCCTCCACCACCCCTTCACACCAACCAAGACATTCTCTGCCAAAATAGGGCTTGGTGACCCATGGCGGTAGTTCCCGTACGTATTCCTCAGATTGGTGAGGGCCTTCAAGAGGCCCGAGTTGTGGCATTCCTAAAGCAACCCGGTGATTTCGTCAAGCGTGATGAGCCAATTTATCAAATGGAGACCGACAAGGCCGTCATGGACGTGGAGTCCCCATTTGAAGGGACGATTGTTAAGTGGCTTGGGGCGGTGGATCAGGTCATGCCGATCGGTGCCGAAATCGGCGAAATGGAAGTGTCAAGCGGAGCGGAGACAGACAAGCTGGAATCGTCGGACAAGCCAGAGCAATCGAGCCAAACGAGCGAATCCTTGATCGCTCTAACCATTCCTCAGATTGGCGAAGGATTACAGGAGGCCCGATTGGTGGCCACACTCAAGAACCCTGGTGACCCCGTCAAGCGGGATGAAGCGATCTACCAGATGGAGACCGACAAGGCCGTCATGGATGTTGAGTCGCCTTACGCAGGTGTACTAACCGAATGGTTAGTACAGGTGGATACGGTGGTGCCTATCGGAGCCGAAATCGCTCGAATGAAGGTCGTGGGCGAGGTCCCTACGGCGCCGGCTCACCACGACGCTCCGATTTCTGTGACGGCATCGGGGGCGGTGCCTGCGGCAACACCTCTGGGTGCTGCCCCGCGACGACTTGACGTACCTCCTCGCACGCGCGCCTATGCCAAAGAGAAAGGGCTCAGCGAGGCGGAGTTGACGAATATCCCGGCATCCGGATCCAAGCTCATGCCGGCGGATATTGATGCGTTTCTTACCGGTAGCGTGGCGCCTGCTCACACGGCAAAGGTATCCAGTTCTGGCTGGAAGCACGCCGAGCGTGAGATGACGTCGGCACAACGTCTCTTGAGTTCAAGACTGGTGCGAGGAAGCCAGTTGGTTGTGCCCGGTACGATTACTGTGGCGACCGTCTGGGAAGCGATCGAGATGGCTCGTGCCAAAGTTAAGGCCTCAGGTGGCGACTTCCAGCCGAGTGCCTTTACGATGTTCGCCTATGCCGTCGTGCAGGCTCTAAAGGATCACCCTGGGTTCCGGTCCACTTTGGTCGGCGACTCTTCGGTGAGGACGTACGACCATGTTCACCTAGGGATCGCCGTTGCCTTACCGGGTGACCAGTTGGTTCTCGCCGTTGTGGACGAGGCCGATCAACTGACTTGGCCGGAGTTTGCCGCGAAATCTCGGGAACGAATCCAGTTGGCCCGCGATGGCCAAGACCAGGCGCATGAAGCGGTGACCATTAGCTTAACCAACATGCAATCGTTTGGCCTGCGGGATGCGGTCCCGGTCGTCGTCCCGCCAAGCGTGGCTACGATCTTCCTAGGTGAGCCCTACAATGGGCTGGACCAATCTGGCCCAGATCTCAAGTTGCGCCGCTTCGTCAATCTGGCTATGACCTTCGATCACCGCCTTATCAATGGGGTGGGAGCCAGCGAGTTCTTGAATCAAGTTCGAACAAACACTGAGTCAATTGACCAATTGGTGACTTCATGAAGCCGGTAATTGGCATCACCTGCGATATTTACACCGCAGAAAATCAGAGCCCAGAGTATCGGCTAAAGACTAACTATTGCGAGATGGTGTCAGAAGCAGGTGGTATTCCAGTTATCGTTCCGACGGTTGCCGATGTCAAAGAGCTCGCTGGCGTTTTAGATGGGATGCTGATTCCGGGTGGACGTGACATTGATCCCAAACGCTTTGGACAATCGCTCCATCGAATGGCCGTGCTCCAGGATCCAGCACGGTACGAAACTGAGGAAGACCTCTACAATGCCCTTCCGAAGGATGCTCCCGTACTGGGCATCTGCTATGGGGCCCAGTTTCTCAATGTAGCCGCGGGAGGAACCTTGAATCAGAATATCCCTGACCAACTGCGCCACCACGAGCATGAAGGCGGAACGTTGCAGACGTACAGTGTTGAGCCCAACTCACGATTGGGCCGTATTGTCGCTGGTGAACTCGGAGGTAAGAGTTTTCATCACCAGGCAATTGACAGGGTGGCTGACGGGCTCCGCGTTGTCGCTGAGCACGCCGATGGGACCATTGAAGCCATTGAAAACGTAGGTTCACGGTGGCTTGTGGGTGTCCAATGGCACCCCGAGCGAACACCAGATGACCCCAATTCCAAGCGGATATTCGCAGCTTTTGTTGAGGAAGCTCGTAAGTTTCGAGAGGGGCGTACGTGAAATGGCTCATCAACGGCCTACAATCTGAACTTCCTCAAGGGGAGGAGATCGCAATTGAGGTTTTGACAGATCGTATGGTGGTGCGGTCCGCCGATGGGGTTCATACGGCCGTTTCCGTACGGGCCGCCGGAAAGACCTTCGTAAGCTTCCGTGGACGAACCTATACGATCGAGCGTGCAACTCAGGGCCGTGTTGGTCAAACTGTCGCATCAGGCCAGTTCAGCGCGCCAATGCCAGGTGTTGTCATTGATGTGCTTGTCAAGGACGGTGAGCGCGTCATTACCGGTCAAAAACTTATCATCTTAGAAGCCATGAAAACCCAGCAACCCATCGTCGCTCCCTTTGAGGGAACGATAGCGAATCTCAAGGTAACCAAGGGAGTGCAAGTCACCGAAGGTCAGGCTCTCGTCCAGGTCAATCCTGATCCCGCATGAAACCCGCTCTTCGCATAATAGAGGTCGGCCCACGAGATGGGTTGCAGAACGAAAGGACACCTCTCCCAACCGGCGACAAACTCCGCTTCATTAACCACTTGGTAAGTGCCGGCCTAAGGGAAATTGAGGCGACCAGTTTTGTTTCCCCCAAGTGGGTACCTCAGCTTGCCGATGCTGACGAGTTAGCTGCTCTCCTACCCCACGGACCACAGTATTCGGCCTTGGTCCCCAATGAGCGTGGACTTGCACGATTGCTTGCAACGTCAATTGACCGCATTGCTTTGTTCACCGCCGCCAGCGACGATTTCACGAAGCGCAACATCAATATGACAATAGCCGAATCGCTAGAAGCATTTAAACCCGTCGTTGAACAATTCCGAGCAGAGCGGCCCAATGGATTCATTCGCGGCTACGTGAGTACCGTTGTTCAGTGTCCCTACGCAGGCATGATTCCAACACAGCGCGTGTCGGAAGTCACGGAAGCTCTGTTCGCTCTCGGCGTGAACGAGGTCTCGTTGGGTGAAACCATTGGCGTTGCTGTCCCCGAAGAGATCGAAGCCCTTATTGATGAGTTAACCAATTGGCCAAAAGAAAAGATCGTATGGCACTTTCATGATACGCGAGGAACCGCCATCGCGAATGCAGCGGTCGCAATGGAAGCTGGTTATATGGCCTTTGATGCTAGTGCCGGCGGGCTAGGCGGATGCCCCTATGCGAAGGGAGCGGGGGGAAACATGGCTACCGAGGACTTGGTCTACTTCGCCGAGCGTAATGGCATCTCTACTGGCGTGAACCTGATGGAGTTGGCGAAAGCTTCTTTGCCGGTCCTAGCTCAATTGGGGAAGCCCCCGACGGCGAAGTCGCAGCTGGCGGCTTTGGCCGAGGAGCATTGATCCCCGTCCACGCCAACCCGAAGGCAATCAGGCCTACGATGATCGTGCCGATCCACTCGTCTCGCTTTAGTTGGAATTCGCGAACATTGACTAGTAGAATCACAAGCCCGATGGGTAAGAGGGCCGGTAGTGCAGATAATGAACTAGGCCCAAACAAGACTGCCCCCATATATGCGATGAGCGAAGACACCATCCAAGGCAAGGTCCTATGGGGTCGCATACCGAACTTGAACAGGGCTACAAAGAACATGCTGAGGAAAATGAAATCGGCTGGCCCAACGTACGAAGCTACGGGCACCCCAACTGCCTGTCCGACCTCAATCGGTTTCGGTACTGAATACGCTACCTTTTCAAGAACTGCCGGTTGATGCTGAAGCACCTGTTGGACTGGCCCGCTCGGAAAGGTTACTAGGAAGACATCAAAGCCGGCGAGGAAAATGGCAATCGGCAGCAGCAGGTTCTTGTCCTTCACTAGGCCCGCGACCAAGGCCCCTAGGCCGAAACACCATAGCAATAAGCCGGTCTGGGCAAGAATTGAGCCAGTTATTAGAGGGACCCCGCTCAATGAAGGCATGGCAACAGTACATGCCGCCTGCAACAAAACTCCGAGGATCAGGCACCCCAATGATCGCAGGGCTGGCCATTCGGAGTCCGCCGCAAAAAACAATCCAATGATGGGAATAGCGATGAATACTGCAGTGAACACCAACCCCAAGGAGGGCGCCATGAAGGGCGGCACTTGCACAAGGGCGGCGAAGGCGCGCAGCGATGCCAGCATGGCCAAAAGCCAAATCAGGGATTTGCCCCCGCGCCTAGGTCGGCTGGGCATCCCTTGAGGGTAGTTCGGGTCCATGGATGGCTTGATCGTACACCTTCAATACGGATTCGGTCATGTCACGCGCTGAGTACACGCGAGATGATCTCGTGGCCTCTTGCGAGATTGCGACGTAACGCACCTCATCCTCCAAAAGGTTTAAGACGGCATCCGCCATCTGATCGGCGTCATTACCGATAATGATTCCATTCACACCATTGTCTATGGCGCTACTGGCGCCGCCTCCTTGGACGACAACACTCGGTAATCCGTAGCTCATTGCCTCTTGGATTACGAGGCCCTGAGTCTCGGTCATGGAGGAAAAAATAAAGATATCCGCCATTTCGTAATAGGCGTCAACCTCATGCCGATCAACAAACCCCACGAATCGCACCCGATCTCCGATTCCAAGGGAACGAGCAATCTCGGCGCACTCTTCACGATACGGGCCATCGCCGACCAGCCAGAACACCGCTCGATGATCCTGATCCAAAACCTGAGCGGCTGCTTCAAACAAAATGCCCATGTTCTTCTCCTCGGCAAGCCGCCCGACATAAAGCAAGACACGAGCATCCGCCGGAACCTTCATCCGTAACCGTAGCTCAGCTCGATCAAGCATCTGGCGGGGCGCATTTCCCGTTGGAATGACCGAGACCGGCCGGTGCACGCTGTGGCGGCCCAACCATCTTGCACTCGCCTCACTTGGGGTGATGACGTGCTGAACAGCGTTGTAATAATAGTTCGTGTGCTTAGCGATTTTGTAGCGCAAGTAGCGCTTCGGAATGAAAGGAATGTAATGGGTGTACTTGTCGTAGTGCGTGTGATACGTGCTTACAACAGGAATACCCTCGGACTGCGCCCATCGGAGGCCCACAAAGCCGATGGTCCATGGAGTGTGGGTATGGACGATATCAAAGCGATTCCGCCGGAAATGCGTAAGTAGCGGATAGAACGGGGGAAAGGCTAATGGGTACCCCTTTGTCCATGGTGTTTCCACGGCCGGAAATCGGTAAGTATTCGGATCGGGGTCCTTGTAGCCAAAGTGGGCGGCCGTAAAAATGTGAACCGAGTGGCCCATCTGCCTCAGCTCCCTTACCAGAGCGTCAATACTGACGGATACGCCATTCAGCACCGGCAGCGCGGAGTCTGAAAAAATGGCGATACGCATTTAGGCTAATTGTTGCCGCGACCGTGTTCTTCAACGAACTTGACAACATCCGTTAATCGAAATCGCCGTTGACCACCTACAGTTCGATGGTGGTTTAGCCACTTACGGTTCGTGTAACGTCGTACCGTGGCTGGGCACACGCCCAAGAGTCGGCTCACTTCTTCCAGTGTGAGTTGAGGATCAAGCAGCCGTCGAATGAGTTCTTGACGTGACTCTTTGAAATCTCCGGTGTAGTAGTTCGCGGTAACCTTGTCATCAAAGCATCGTCCAAGGAACTCAATATTCTTGGGTAAGACCTCCCACGCGCTTGCAAGTTCGGGGTTAATAGTAGGCTGAGCGACCTTCTTTGATCGACGCGGGCGCGGTGAACTCAGAGGCTTCCGCTGGTTGCGCGGCTTCCGAACTCGCTTGGGAGTCTGCTCCTTGCCTAAGAACTCGCCAATGGACTCAATCTCCAGATCCAGTTCGGCATCGCCGTTAAGTGGTTCCTTGCGATCAGTTGTAAAAGCGCTTTCAATGTAAGCAATTGGATCAAACTCGTCCTGAGTAGTTGTGGGCGAATCCTTCTGGCTCATCCTATCTCTCATGATACTTTGTCGCAGGTTCATTTCGCCCAGCAAAATGGCCTAAATGATCAACATTGCATCACCAAAGCTCAAAAAGCGATAGCGGCTTTCGATCGCATGCGCATAGGCCCCCATGAGGCGTTCGCGACCGATCATCGCAGCGACCATCATGAGCATTGTCGTTCTTGGCAAGTGGAAATTAGTAAGCAACCCATCCACCGCCTGCCAGTGGTAGCCCGGGGTGATGAAAATTTTGGTGTTGGTCTCACCTGCTTGAACCTGGCCGGCCCGGGCAAATGACTCTATGGTTCGCACAGCTGTCGTACCGACCGCGATTAACCGCCCCTTACGCTCATTGATGATCCGAGCCGAAGGCTCCCCAATCCGACAAACCTCTCCATGCATCTTGTGCGCCTCGGCGGTTTCGGATTCAATTGGTCGAAAGGTGTCTATCCCAACATCCAATGTCACGGGCGCAATCTGGATACCCTTTGATTTGATTTCCTCAATCATGAGCGGTGTGAAATGGAGGGAAGCAGTTGGGGCGGCGCTACTACCGGGAACTTCGGCGAACACCGTTTGGTACCGACTTGGGTCGCTCAAGCGAGTCGTGATGTAGGGCGGAAGGGGGACCTGCCCTGCCCGTTCTAGGGCCACTTCCAGCCCAGGAAGGGGGCTAAATGCAACTTCGCGGACTCCTCCTTCAGCTTCACCAACGATTGTGGCTACAAGCCCTTCTTGGAGTTCAATCCGGGCCCCTACTCGGAGTCGCTTGCCCGGTTTCACTAGCGCAAAGAACCTGCCCTCAGTGCCAGTGGATCGGAGAATCAATAACTCAACTGCTGCCCCGGTCGGCTTTTGACCGAAAAGCCGCAGTGCTGTCACTCGAGTATTGTTTAGGACAAGAACGTCCCCCGGAGCCAAATAGTCTAGGATGTCTGTGAAGTGTTTATCTCGCACCTCGCCGCCAACCTTTGGAACAACGAGCATTCGACTCGCATCTCGTTGTTCAAGCGGCACCTGAGCAATGAGCTGCGGCGGAAGATCGTAATCGAAATCGTCTACGCGGATAAGGCGGCCTCCAGGATCGTGTTCAGAGATGAGCCGCGAACAAGTAATTGGTCTCCCATGCACTCCACAGTCGGATCACACGCCACCGTTCGATCCACAAACCCGGCGTGAAATCCAGCTTGAAGGGCCCCTTCCACGTCGTCCTTCCAAGAATCACCGATATGCAAGATAACTCCAGGCTGCTGCTTAGCCCTTTGGGAAAGGATTCCGAAGATGGCTGTGTCAGGTTTCTCAACACCTTCTTCGAGTGAAGCTACAACCACCGTGAAGGAACTTCCCAAGCCATTCGCTGCCAAGACGCCATGCAAGCTCATATCCCAATTGCTCAGTACATAGGATGGGATGGATAGACTAACCAAATGGTTAATGGCTGGTTGAACGTCCGGATACAGCATAAACCACTCATCGGTCTCATACATTTGCCTTGCTCCTTCGGCCATAACGGCACGGGCCAACCTAGGATCCTCCCCAATCTCTTCCAGCCAATCCGAGGTTAGCTGGAACCAAAACTCTTCAACTTTGGACAGGTCTCGCGTTTGGTTTACACGCCAGAACTCAGCTATACGGCTCCGATAGAGCCGGAGATAGGGTACTTCATCGTCAACCGTCGTAGCGATTTCACACGCTTCTGCACATGACCGCGCAAACCGCCCGGGCTGGTAGCGGTTCACCAGCAATGTCCCAGCGGCGTCAAACGAAACACCTTGTATCATCTTGGAAACTCAGGCTACCTGCTGAACGTCCGAAAGAAAGACCGAAATGACCACCCGAGCCCTATCCATTGCCTTCATTGCCTTTGCCAGCTTCGCCCTTGCCAACCAGATTGCGCCGCAATCCCTTGAACGTATCAGCAAGGTCGGCGATGAAGTGCATTATCGGTTCCACGCGAAGCTAGATATTTCAGGCACATTGATCGAATTGGAGGGCAAAACCCTCGAAAAGACAACCAAGGTCAATGAGGACGGATCATGGGAGTTCGAAAGCACGAATTCAGAAGTCAAAGTAAAGACCCCAGACGGTGAGCAGGATATTTCCGACGAATCAAGAGTAAAGATCTTGATGGGAAAAGATCGGGCGGTTTCTCGGTACGGGGACGAGGGAGACGAAGACTCTTCATCCATTCGCTTACAGCTACTTCAAACTATCAAGCGGCCCGATAAGCCAGTAAGCATCGGAGATAAATGGTCTGCCACATTAACCTACAAGAGTAAGGAGACTTTCCCGGTCAAGGCGGACTATGAAGCGGTGGCCATTGAAAAAATTGGCGATTGGGAAACGATGAAGGTGAAGGTGGAGGCCAAGGAAACGGAGGGCGAGGAGAAAGCTTCGTCGTCTGGCTTCGTTTGGATTATCCTCGCTGATGGTGTCAGCGCAAAGGAGGAGCTCAAGATTTCAAAGGCCCCGTTCCAGTTTTCGCCGGAACCGATTGATATGTCTATCTTGATCGAAAGGACTAAGTAGCTGGCTTTCGCTTCTTCGTCCCCCTAAGTTCAAAGCAATTGCGACATCGGGCTTCGTAAGCTTCCGTGGCCCCGATCAAAATGATTGGATCGTCCCGATGCGCGGGTTTTCCATTGATCATCCGATAGGTGTGACTAGCCGGTGCGCCACACTTTAAGCAAATGGCTCGGAGTTTCACGACTTCGTCTGCAAGACAAAGTAGAGCCGGCATTTGACCAAATGGTTCACGGCGAAAGTCTTGATCAAGTCCGGCGACAATCACTTCGACCCCCTTGTCCGCTAGGGCCATGGCAAGATCCACAATCCTTTCATCAAAGAACTGAACTTCTTCAATTACCAAGACATCGGTTTTGGGATCCAAGCGGGATTCGAGCTCGCATGTATCCAGCACGGGTACGGCCTCGTGCTTTTGCCCCATGTGGCTCACTACCATATTCTCGTCGTAGCGGCGGTCAATTGCTGGCTTGAAGACCTGCACCCTCTTTTTGGCGTAGAGAGCACGACGGGCACGGCGAATCAGTTCTTCGGACTTGCCCGCGAACATACTGCCGCAAATGACGGTGATGGAGCCAAGACGCTTCACGAACGAGGAATCTACCTCTATTCGCTCAGGTGGCGGGGCTTGCCCGTAGTAATGAACATGCCCAACCAATCACCTTGGACCGTGGCCGTTCCGATTACCCCCTCGCCAATGGTGAAAAATGTCTCCATCGCCGTGCGGAACTCGGCTTTCTTCCCGCCCGGTAACTGTAACGTAACGTAGTAGCGCAAATCGGTGTCGGGCTCGCTTGGGAAGCACATGTTCATGTTTCGGTCAAACGCGCTCTTAGCAACAACATAGGCACCGGGGACCTCTTCTTTCACGACGGCATGGGCGGCTCGATAAGGTATCCACCACATTCGAGCCAGGTTGAAGGCGCATAACAGGACCCCCACGATGACCAGTGACAGAGGGATAACCGATGCGTCGAACCAGTCTCGGCTCCCCATTGCGACCGAGGCTAATCCGCCAAGCATCATTACAAACGACAGCCCAAAGCCGAGAATGATGAACCCTAAGCCTGCCCAAAGCATGCAACCAATGCGGCCTTCCCGGGTGAACATTTACCGGATAGAAGGAACGCCCGCCAAGATTGGTTCACCAACCCCAAAAGATCGGCGTATATCGAGCACCATGACCTTCGTACGCTGGCCAACCAGATTTGCTCCTCCAATTAGCTCAATGTAGAAGCCGTTATCGGTCCAACCTATAATCTTGTTTAGCCCCTCATCATCCGAACGACGGATGTTGCACTCCACTACTTGAGCCCGCCGAAAGCCCATCAAATCCTTATCCAAGTTTTCAATGGTGTCGGAATCAATCGTGTACTCGTCAAAGGCCATATCGAAGTCCGCCCGCAAGTAAATACCCCGCCCCAACTCGTGCTCCAGATCTTCGATGGCTTCTCCATCCGCGCCAATCATTGTCTCCACGACCGATGGATGGCACCGCACCACAAATGCATTGCCCGGTTCGCCCAGCATGCGGTGCATGTCCCGCTCTATCCACAGACTTACCGTGTCCTTACTCGCAATACGACCACGGCCTTCACACATCGGACAGATATCGCTGATTGACTGCGTCACGCTTTCTCCGGTCCGCTTCCGCGTGACTTCGATCAGCCCAAGGGAAGAAACCTTGCCAACTCGTGTCCGATTCGAATCCTTGCCCAATTGCTTCGTGAAGTGATCTAGGAGCTTCTTGCGATGTTCAGCGGACTCCATGTCAATGAAGTCAATGACGATTATCCCACCCATATCGCGCAACCGTAGCTGGCGGCAAACCTCGTCCGCCGCTTCTAGATTCGTTTTGAGGATGGTTTCGGTCAGGTTCGTCGAGCCGACCATCTTGCCCGTATTCACGTCCACTGCCGTCAGCGCTTCCATCTCGTCCATTACCAGATACGCGCCGGACTTCAGCGTGACCTTGTGCTGAAGGAGCCGCTCTAGGTCTGACTCAATGTTGTAATGATCGAAAATTGGGGTTTCGCGATCGTAGAGATAGATTTTGCTCGTGAGGCTTGGGGCCACGAGCCGAGCCGACATGTGAGCCTTCTCGTACTCATCCGGGTCATCAATCACCATCTTGGTGATTTCATCGTTGAACATATCCCGAATCGTGCGATACAGTAATGTCTGGTCCTTGTGGACGCATGCCGGAGCTCGCATCTTGCGCGACCCCTCAAGCACCTGAGCCCAAAGTTGCTGAAGGAACTGCACATCCTGCTTCAGTTCGAGATCGGTCCGACCCTCGCACTCGGTTCGCATGATGATACCGAAACCCTTCGGAGCAATCTTATCGCCTAGGCGTCTCAAGCGCTCCCGTTCCCTCCGGTCCTCTAGCTTTCGGCTGACTCCAACGTTGTTGTGCTCTGGCATCAACACGAGGTACCGACCAGGCAAGGCAATGCGAGTGGTCACCCGGGCTCCCTTGGTTCCTCTAGGAGCCTTTGTCACTTGAACCATCATCTCCTGACCGGGCTTGATAAGTTCTTTGATCTTCCGACTGCGAAGCTCTTGCCGTTTCAATCCACTGGGTGAATTATCGTGACTAGGTTCGTCGGGCAGGATATCTCCTACGTAGAGGAAAGCGTTGCGCTCTAGGCCAATGTCAATAAACGCGGCATCCATGCCCGGCAACACGTTTTGGACGATGCCCTTGAAGATGGAGCCCACGACTCGTTCTTCACGCTCAACGCGATATTCCTTCAGTTGGCGATCTTCCAGTACCGCGATTCGGGTTTCGCGCTGACTGCAATTGACGATGATTTCTACTTGTGAACCCGCTTTAGCGGGCGCGCTCGATCGGCGCGGTGTTTGATTTTTTATTCTGGCCACTTTAGTGCCTCGGGGAAAAGGTTGGGGACGACGGGGGTCGTGCCTCGTGCTGACGAGTATACCCGGACGGCTCTTCCTACCTTGAAGGTGCGGGAGAGGAATTGGGACCAAGCCATCGCCTGTACCCGGTAAACTTATTGCCATGGCAGTAAAGGTTGGGATCAATGGTTTTGGACGGATCGGGCGCCTATCGCTCCGCACGCTCCTCAAGCACTACAAGGGTCAGTTTGATGTTGTGGCGGTGAACGATCTCACCGATACACGCACCAACGCTCACCTGTTTAAGTACGACACGACCTACGGACCATTTGCCGGCTCGGTCGAGCATGGTGCCGACACGATTTCGGTTGACGGCGACTCAATCAAGGTCTTTGCCCAAACCGACCCCGCACAGATCCCGTGGGGAGACATGGGCTGCGACATCGTTCTAGAAGCCACTGGCCGCTTTACCGACGCCAACCTCGCCAAGGCTCACCTTGCGGGCGGAGCAAAGAAGGTCATTATCACAGCTCCCGCCAAGAACGAAGACGTGACCCTAGTCCTAGGCGTGAACAACGAAATGTACGATCCGGCACGCCACCACGTGATCAGCAACGCGAGTTGCACGACCAATGGCTTGGCGCCGGTTGCCTTGGTCCTACACAAGGAATTCGGGATTGAAAAGGGCCTCCTAACCACGGTTCATGCCTATACCAACAGTCAATCTATCGTGGATACGGCCAAGAAGGATGTTCGCGATGCTCGCGCTGGCGCCGAAAACATTGTGCCCAGTAGCACCGGTGCTGCGAAGGCGGTCGGGCTCGTGATTCCTGAGCTCAAAGGCAAGTTCACGGGCATGGCCTTCCGAGTGCCGACCCGGACGGTTTCAGTCGTGGACTTCACCGCGGTTTTGGGCCGGGACGTCACCGTTGAGGAGATCAACTCCGCGATGAAGAAGTGGGCCGACGGTCCGCTGAAGGGCATCATGCTCTACACCGAGGAAGAACTAGTCAGTAGTGACCTCATTGGTAGCTCCTACAGCTCAATCTTCAGTGCCTTTGACACCGTTGTTCTCGGAAACATGGTCAAAGCCGTCGCTTGGTACGACAACGAGTGGGGCTACAGCTGCCGCATCGCCGACTTGGTGAAGTTTGTCAGCGACAAAGGGATCTAGTTACTCCGCGACTTGGCATTCATCAGCCTTTTGGCTCCAATATTCACAGCATCTCGGCGCCAATGTGAGCATCGCGAGCGGTTTGGCTTGAGGTATAACTTCGTTTCCCCAGTGGGTAGATGCCCGAGCGGCCAATGGGAACAGACTGTAAATCTGTCGGCGAGAGCCTACGCAGGTTCGAATCCTGCTCTACCCACCATTCACTTTCTTAGCTGGGTTGGCTTAACGCAGCTGGATTTTGCTGGGTATTGACCGGGAACTCCCAGCACTTCTCGCCATTCCCCGCCATCCCCAGCTAAACTAAGCCATGGCGCAAACGCTTTTCGACAAAGTTTGGCAACGACATACGGTAACCGACTTAGAAGGCGGTGGCGTGCTCCTCTATATTGATCGGCACCTCGTTCATGAAGTGACTTCACCCCAAGCCTTTGATGGCCTTCGCGTGGCTGGGCGAAAGGTCAGGCGTCCAGATCTAACTTTTGCCACTGTAGATCATAACGTTCCGACCGACGGGCGCGCGATTGATGAGAGCACCCTCAGCGGGAAGCAACTCGCCGCGCTAGCGAAGAACTGCGCTGAATTTGGGGTCCCCCTGTTTGGCTACCTCGGTGGAAAGCAAGGCATTGTTCACGTCATCGGCCCACAGCTGGGCATCACCATTCCAGGCACGACTATCGTATGCGGCGACAGCCATACGAGCACACATGGCGCATTTGGTGCACTGGCATTCGGCATCGGAACGACCGAAGTCGAGCATGTTCTGGCCACTCAGACTCTCCGTATGGCGAAGAAGCCGAAGTCACTGGGCATTCGTTACGACGGTTCCCTAGGCAGGGGTGTGACGGCCAAAGACATGATCCTCGCCACGATTCGCAAGCTGGGCGCTGGCGGGGGAACAGGGTTTGTTGCCGAATATTTTGGTCCGGCGATTGAAGCCTTGCCGATGAGCGGACGAATGACCATTTGCAACATGTCCATTGAGATGGGTGCACGGGCGGGCATGGTCGCACCAGACGAGGTGACCTTCGAATACATCAAGGCCAAGGATCGCCCCTACGCGCCGAAGGGAAGAGACTTTGACCAAATGGTTAATGATGCGCTTACTCTGAAATCCGATGATGGCGCAACCTACGATCGCTCGGAGTCGGTGGATGTTTCTTCACTCGCACCACAAGTTTCTTGGGGAACGACACCAGCGATGACCGTGAACATTGACGAGCCCATTTTCGATCCACGAGATGCCGGCGAAGAAAAGGCTCTCTCATATATGGGCCTGAAGCCAGGCACGAAAATGACAGATGTTGAAGTCGACACCGTGTTCATTGGATCGTGCACGAATGCCCGTATCGAAGACCTTCGCGAAGCTGCCAGTGTTGCCAGCGGGCATAAGGTCGCGGGTGGGGTTCGTGCTTTGGTCGTACCGGGAAGCGAGGCCGTCAAGAAACTTGCCGAGCAAGAGGGACTTGATGTCATCTTCAAAGAAGCCGGATTTGAATGGCATCACGCGGGTTGTTCAATGTGCCTTGGCATGAATGGCGACATTCTGCGTCCGCAGCAACGCAGCGCGAGCACCTCGAATCGACCCTACGAGGGGCGTCAAGGGCCGGGGAGCCGCACTCACTTGGTGAGCCCGATCACTGCCGTCGCGACAGCAATTGCTGGCCGGTTCGCCGATCCACGGGAATTGCTCTAGCATGCTCCCAGTCGTCCTGCCGGCGGATAGCTGAAACACATGCTCCCTAGACGCGGTCTATAACCGATCCGCCATCGCCTAGTAATCCTCGGTTGCCAAATTAACCGCCGCTAGTTACTTAGATCCACTGGCTTCATGACGGCAAAATGGCCACGGGTGAAGTCAGGGATGTCAATGCTCTGACTCCGGTTTGCAACGGACCATTCGCTCAGGGCAGTAA
>JADLGZ010000105.1 GCA_020849075.1 Fimbriimonadaceae bacterium
CGATGGCCTCATAGTCAAGAAACGCGCGCTTCTTCTTGTCTAGCGTCGGGAAAGGTTGCTGACGGCTACTCGTGAAGAGAGATGCAAATCCCAAGGTCCGCAAATCAACTCTCCCCAAACCATCTTCGCCCTTGTTCACAAAGGTGAGGCGCAGCTTAATCCGTTGACCTGGAACCACCGTTCGGACTATATGCTCAGGGGCCCAAGACATGCCTTCAGGTAACCCCTGCGCCCGATCCAGCGCAAGCTCGACGGGCGCCGTCTGCCGGGGCACAAAGGCCATGACATCGGCTCCATTTTGGTCAAACGCTTCCATTCGCGCATTGAACTTCTTTCCCTTCTCGAAGGAGAGGTCACCAAGCCCTCGCCATTGAAGTTCGAAGTTCCAACCCGTATCGGAATCGCCGCGCTTGGCGACGATCGATTGAGCAATAAGCGGTTCGTCCTGCCACCGTGCCCCTTCCTGCACATCTTGAATCAAGCGCCTGACCCGAACACCCTCTTGCGTGACAGTAACTTCCAAATTGTCACTTCCGATCGTCCAACCGTCACCCTTGAAGTCAAAGCTTAATCGAGCCTCCTTCCCGTGCTCAACGGTACCGGCGGCGTACAGAACGCCCGGCTCCCATTGCAAATAGCCGTTGAACGGTTCGGGCGAGACAAACGGATCCCATTCCTCCGCATCCAAGACGCCGTCCAACTTTGGCGTCATCGCGAGGCGTAAGCTATTCGTTGGCGTCGGTTGGGTGAAGGCAATTAGCCCAGATAGCAGTAAGGAAATCATCTTAATTAAGGACGGACGGGAGACTTTATTGTTTTCAAGCCTCCTCGTTTAGCGCTTCAAGTTCACAAAGCGGGCATAAGCGGGTTGGAACCCCAGGATGACCTTCCCCGTCGGCCCACTACGATGTTTGGCGATAATGAGTTCGGCCTCTTCCACCGCTTCGGGATTGTAATCTTGTTCCGGTGCGCCCTCTTCCTTGGCTTTGTAGTAGGCATCGCGGTAGATGAACATCACCAAGTCGGCTTCTGCCTCAATGGAGCCTGATTCTCGGATATCGCTCAACATGGGGCGCTTGTCGGGCCGCTGCTCCACCTGCCGACTCAATTGGCTGAGAGCAATGACCGGGACATTCAGTTCCTTGGCCATCACCTTGAGCGCCCGAGCAATCTCACTCACTTCCTGAACCCGGTTCTCCGTTTTTCGGGAAGACTTCATGAGCTGCAGGTAATCAACCACGACCAAGCTAAGCCCGTGCTCGGATTGGAGGCGGCGGCATTTGCTCCGCATCTCAAACGGGCTGACTTCGGCATTGTCATCAATAAAGATCGGCAAGCTATACAGGTGCTCGCATGCGTCAATGAGCTTCTCGTAATTGTTATCGCTCAGGTTTGGCTTCTTCAGCAAACTCGTTGATAGCTGGCTCCGGCTTGATACCATGCGACGAACCAATTGACTCGTGCTCATTTCCAGTGAAAATACAGCAACCGCCCCCTTATCAACTTGGGCCACATGGGATGCTATGCCCATGGCAAGGGCTGACTTACCCATGGCGGGACGAGCGGCGAGGATCGTCAAATCGCTTCCATACATGCCGCCGGTCATCTTGTCCAGATCGTAAAAGCCTGACGGGTGCCCCAGAATTGGCGCACCCGACTCATATAGTTCATCAACTTCAGTGCGAAAATCTTGCGTGGCCTGGCTGACTGAGACCAGGCTATTTCTCATCTCACGACGGCTGATCTCATGGATCATCCGCTCCGATTCATCCACCTTCTGCTGGGCATCCGAATCCGTATCGTGCACAACCGAAATGATCTTATGGCCGGCCTCTTCCAGGCGCCGCAAGACTGACTTCTCCCTTACGATTTGGGCGTAATCACTGGCATTAGCCGCGCTCGGCACGGCCTCCGCGACGTTGATTAAGTACTCAACACCTCCTGCGCTTTGGAGGAGCCCTTTGTCCTGCAGAGCCGCGCGCACGGTCATCAAGTCCACCGCGCTTCCCTTCTCCATCAGATTCACCATCGTTTCAAAGATGGTGCGGTGAGCCGGGCGGTAGAAATCCTCATCCTTAAGGATCTCTCGCACCTGCTCTCGCGCCCGCTCGCTGAGGAACATCGCCCCAAGGGCGCACATTTCAGCCTCAATGCTATGAGGAGGAATGAATCCTTCGATGACGGCGGACATGTAGTCTATTGTTACGCCCATTCAAGGGTGCCATGGTGTCTTGGCGCAACAATTTGCGATTGTCTCAAATTGTCCACATAGTTATGGACAGCGGGCGATCAGACGCGGCAGTCAATCCGGACGAACAGGGCCTTGAGGAGACGGGGCAACCGCGTGTTTCGCCGCGCATTGGCAGCAACGCAGAGGACTTCCAACAACTGCGGAGCTCGGTCGGCAAGGTCTTCAATTCCCAATCGAATGGTTTCGGCATCATGCTCGAAACTTCCGCGCCACCCGCAAACGTAGCATTCATCGCTCGCCCGCAGGTTCAGGTTGTGACAAAGCGGACACGACTTCATGCTTCGTGAGAGGTTTCGGATCCTTGCCGCAGAAATGTTCGTCATCGCCGTAAACTAATCATCGGCGGGTTCTCGGATTCCTTAACCCTGCAAAAATCTATGGATCGGCTATATCCGGGCGAAAAAGTGTGGAGATTTGAGTTCGGGCCCA
>JADLGZ010000106.1 GCA_020849075.1 Fimbriimonadaceae bacterium
GATCCGCAAGGGTGGATTTGCCGTGGTCAATATGGGCGATGATACAAAAATTGCGGATATGGGACTGGTCCATCAAGAAAGTACGAGAGTACCTTCTGGGCCGAAATGTGGAAGAGGATACTGAGAGCGAATTGGAGGCGGCATGAGCGAATTTGAGGATACAGAGCGGCAAAACCAGTTTCTATTGGAGTCCAACCTTAGGCTACAGAGGATCCTAAACTCTCTACCCGTTGCGATGATAGGCGTTGATACCGAGGGCCGAATCTTCGAGATGAACGATGCTGCTCAGACTCAGTTTGGTTACCCTCACTTCGAGGTTTTCGAGGCCTCCATTGCCGAGATTGTCCTCGGAGAGGAGGATCGGGAAGAATTCACTTCCAGGCTACAAGAGGCTGTTGAAGCTGATCGCCACATCAATTTTGAGTTGCCAGCGGTGACTAAGGATGGTAATCGCCTCATGGTGGACTGGAATGTGATGCCCATGAAGGGCATGAATGGGGCCGTCAGTAGCGTCCGGCTCGTTGCCAGCGACATCACTGAACGCGTAATGCAAGCTGATCGGCTTAGGGATCTGGCTTTTAAAGATGCGCTTACCGGCCTTTGCAACAGGCGGTCGTTCATGGACGCCGTTGGCACCGTAGGTGAACGAAGTCAAGGTACGCCTTGCTCCGTGATCCTGATGGACGTCGACAAGTTCAAGAATTACAACGACACCTATGGCCATCCGGATGGAGATACTCTCTTGAGGCGCATTGGTGATATTTTGGGCGCAAGCCTGCGCGATCCGTACTTGCCCGCCCGGTTCGGCGGTGAGGAGTTTGTCGTCTTACTCCCTGGTGCCGACGAGGAACAAGCATTTCGAGTCGCAGAACGGCTTCGCCTCGGTATCGAAGAGCAAACGCAGGATCTCCGGGGCTCCACGGTGAGTTTGGGCGTTTCAACAACTTACGATTTGCGGCGGGATGCAGACTTGATCATTGAGCAAGCAGACCAAGCCCTGTATCGGTCAAAACACAATGGTCGCAACCAAACTAGCCGCTGGTCCGTGGACCTCGCCGCCTAGGATCGGGTGCCTCAGAGTCCCTGAAACTTCAGGACGATTCCTCGCTTCTGGATCTCCTCAACGAATCGAGTGCCGGTGACCGCTTCTTCGTATCGGATTGCGCCCTTGGGCACGCGACCCTCGGCCATCTCTACGGCGTAGATCGCGAGGCTGAAACCAGTCAAGCGCTCCATTGAAGTAAAGCCGGTGGCCTCATCTTCTTTGTCCAGAATGTCAACCTGCAAGCGTACGGCCTGACCGTTCTTCTTTCCTACGCCAACGGCCCGAACCGCGCACATATCGCGATCGACGAACTTGTCCAGAGCAGGGCCAAAAACGGCATTGAAGACATCTTTAGGCACGATTTTGGTGCCCTTAACGTCTACGGGTGACTCATTCCAGAACCCAAAGTCCTTGAAAATTCGCATTCGCTCGCAGTGGCCGGGGAAGCGAATCGTCTTGTAGACGTAGTTCTTCACCTTGCCTTCAAAAGTATAGGGGGCCGTACTCGTGCCGCCGGAAGTGTTAAACGCTTCCATCTTGCCAAGGGATTCAATTTCAAGATCTTCAAGGTCGGCTAGGGTATCCACCTTATCAATCTTGCCGTCCCGAAGCACCACCGCCTCATAGTCGTACTCGGTCACGAGCCCTTCAACATTGAATGTAAGCTTATAATTGAACGGAGGCTTGGGATTCTGAGGCAGGACACCGCAGTACATCTTGATCGTGTCGACCTCGTCCATCTGTTCCATCAAATACATGCCAAGGCTGTTGACTAAGCCGGGGGCCAGACCACAGTCCGGAACGAGGGAAACACCGGCTTCCTTCGCCACGGTATCCAATTTCATGGTCTCCAAGGTTACATCAGTGTTACCGCCGAGATCGCACATGTTAACGCGACTGGCAACGGCCACCTTAGCGATATGAGGGTGCATCCAATACGGGACGCAAGAAAGTAGAACATCAACGCCCGTGAGAAAGGCTCCCAAACTGCTGGGATTCATGGCGTCAACTTGATCAGGGTGGCAGATGGTTTGGCCAACGAGTTTGTTCACGCGATCGGCACTTTGCTTTGCTTGCTCAAGGCTAACATCTCCGAGCAGAATCTTGGTGGGGTTAGCGAATTTGGCGAGGTCATAAGCGGCGGCCGTGCCTTGCATGCCGGCGCCAAGAATTGCATAGGTCTTGCTCATAGCGTTGGGTCGAAGCTCCGATGATTCGGCCTGAGGCGTTCCGGTCTTCACTCCCATTGTACCTTTGGGCACGCCAGTCTGACCGATCTCACAATTTCCTCATAAAGGCGCGCAACAATAGGAGGCGATGCGCCTTCTGATCGTCGAGGACGAACCTGATATCGCGTTTGGCTTGGAGACAGCCCTGAAGCGCGAGGGTTATTTGGTGGACGTTGCCCTTGATGGGTTGGCGGGCGAGGATCTGGCGATTGAGCGTGCGTATGGGGTGATATTGCTAGACCTCATGCTTCCTAAGAAGAGTGGACGAGAAGTATGCCGAACGCTGAGGAGGGCTGGAATCACTACGCCAATTTTGATGTTAACCGCAAGGGACCAAGTGGACGATAGAGTAGAGGGCCTTGATGCGGGAGCCGATGACTACCTGGTCAAACCGTTCGCAATCAAGGAACTGCTGGCGCGCATTCGAGCCTTGGGTCGACGCGAATCCGATCGCCGAGAATCCGTTCTATCTGTGGGTGGTCTAACAATTGATACGTTAGCCCATCAGGTTCAACTGGACGGAGAAGAGGTCCGCCTCACCAAGCGCGAGTTCCAATTACTGGAGGCATTAGCCCGCAACCGTGGGCGTGTCCTTTCCCGAGAAGTCATCTTACAGCGGGTGTGGAACACCGACGACGCTTTGCCCAATACCGTGAGCTTCCATATGAAGAGCCTTCGAAGAAAGGTTGACCCAACTGGGGTCCTGATCCATACCGTGCATGGGCTGGGATACTCGCTGAGGAGCCCTGGATGAAGTCCCTTACTGCCCGATTCATGCTTTGGAATGGGGGCTTTGTTCTCTTAATCCTGCTAGGTTTTGGATTGGCAATATTCTTGGCAAGCCAGCGAACTGTTGAGGGCATGGTGGACCGTGACCTCGTGCGTAGGGCGCTTCAAGTGGCCCGTGAATCGGCCCGTCCCGAGCCTCCATTTGGTATCGGAGAACCTCCACCTAACCCGCCTCCAGGGGAGCCAGAAGTTCAACGTCCACGAATCTTCAATTTTGACGGGACGCCTCGCCAACTCGATGGGAAACAAGAGATGTGGAGTAGGAAACTCTTTGATGAATCACTGCGGGGCAAGGTCATCCTAGGAACCCAGTGGCTTGATGGGCGGGAGTTGCGCGTAGTCTCGGCACCGATACCCGGTCGGGATAGAGCGATCGGAGTAGTTCAGATTGGGCAGGGCATGGCGCCATTCCGTTTGGCTCAGCGGGCTCAACTTTGGGCATTGGGCGTTGCGATCCCTTTGAGCTTGTTGGTGTCCGGTTTGCTCGGTTACTTACTTGCCCGATTGGTGTTGCGACCGGTCCGTTCGCTGACTGCGCTGGCCGAGAACATCGCCGCCAACCCGCTTCGGGAGGAGCACATGAGAGCCGATCAACCAGATGAAATTGGGAGGTTGGCCGGAGCATTTAACTCAATGACCGCTCGTTTGCAATCAAGTAATCGCGATTTGAGCGAATCTCTTGAGCGCCAGCGGCAATTCACAAGTGACGCTGCCCATGAGTTCCGCACCCCTCTTACGGGGATCGCCCTAGCCGCAGAGAACGCCCTGGATGAAAGAGCTACACCAGCCGAAATGAAACGATCGCTCTTAACCATCCAAAAACAAAGCCAAGCCTTGGCAAACCTCATTCAGCTCCTCCTAACATTGGCCCGCCTAGACCACTCGGGCGCGCGCCTGCATATGGAGAGAGTTGAGCTACGACCTGCTGTAATGAAGGCTATTGAAGAGGCCGGCTTGGTGCATGATGCAAGGATTCTGGTGCAGGTTGACGGTGATCTAGTATGTTGCCCTGAAGCTCTCAATCAAATCGTGCGGAATCTTGTCGAGAATGCGGCCGCTCATACGCCTAGCGATGGGAGCATAGTCGTTTCTTTCGAAGGGGGAAGTCTTCGGGTATCGGATACCGGGCCCGGGATCTCCGCCGAGCACTTGCCTAGGCTTTTCGACAGGTTCTTTCGCGTTGACGCCGCTCGAGGTGGTACAGGCGGCGTCGGGCTCGGGCTTGCGATCGTCAAGACATTATCCGAGCGACAAGGCGCTACCGTCTCGGTGTCAAGCGAGATGGGTAAGGGAACGACCTTTTGCGTGAATTTCGTGAAAACACCGGAAACCTCATCGGAACCTCACGTTTGAAACGCACAATACAATAAGCTGAGAAATCGGCGAGGAACAACAAAAATGAAAAAGGTAACCCTTCTATTGATGGCGCTAACGCTCGTAACGGCGAACGCGCTGGCCGTAGTTCAGAATCCTCCAGGAGGTGGTCCTGGCGGCCCCGGCGGTCCGCCCCCTCACGGACCACAGCAGGGACGAGGTGGCAACCTGATATTTATCGTTCGCATGCCAACCGTGCAGACCCACCTGAACCTTACCCAGGCCCAGAAGAACGCCATTGCCGCCTTGCCACCTTCTCCGGGCGGCGGCCCGGGCGGCCCGGGTGGCGGTCATGGTGGTCCTCCCCCTGGTGGCGGCGGCCCTGGCGGACCGGGAGGCGGCGGTCAAGGTGGCCCTCCTCCGGGAGGAGGTGGTCAAGGTGGTCCTCCTCCGGGAGGAGGTGGTCAAGGTGGTCCAGGTGGTCCTCCTCCTGGTGGTGGGAACGAGCCGCCAAATCCATTGGCTGAGATCTTGAATCAGCAACAGATGAATCGCCTGAAGCAGCTTGGACTACAGTTTGATGCGCCGATGACGATGTTGGACCCACGCAATGCTGGTGAGCTTCATCTCACTCAGCCACAGCGCCAGTCTATCCATCAAGCGATTCAAACCCATATGCCGCCACCACAGCCTAACCAGCACTTCACGTTTGCCCAAATGCAATCGCGCAAGCTGGCAGCCTTCAACGCAGCATGGGCGATCCTGACCCAAGAGCAAAAGGATTCTTGGGACCACAAGGTTGGCCCAAAGTTTACAAACTGGGTTGAACCACCAAGGCCACAATAGGCTGCACTGCGGTCTATTGACTGGCCGACACTCTCCCTTCGATTTTCGCATCGAGGGGGGAGTTCTTCTTGATGTAGTCGATGAGGGCATCAGAATCTAGCAAGCCCGTGTCAACTCGATACCCCTTTGCGTCTGCGAGTGACGTGAAGCCATCACCCCCGCGCGCCATGAAGTTATTAACCACGATCCGATACTTGGCTGAGCTCGTCATCGGGGTTCCGTTTAGGGTCATGCTCGTGATGGCCCCACCAGGCCCGATTCGGTAAGCCATGCCCCGGCTAACTTGCACGGTGCCAGCTTTCGTAGCCCCAATGTTCAACATTTGCCGAATTTCGTCACCAGTGGCATCCATAACGACAAGGGTATTGCCGAAGGGTTGGGTTGCGATAATCTCGCCATAGGTGATCTGGCCAGGCTCAATTGGCGCACGCACGCCACCTCGATTCATGAACGCTGCCACGGTTTGATTACGGGCGGTGTAAGCAAGCATAGCATCGGCGATGACATTGCCCATAGTCATCTCTGGCCCCGAGTCTCGCGGTAACCCCTTGGGCGAGGTCCCTACGACCTCGCTCCCCAAGTTATCGATTGGCTTCTTGAATGCACCAACCGCACTCTTCACAGAAGCGTCCTGCGGGATGCTGTCATCGGCCAGAATTGGCTTGGCATCGTGGTAGCCGGTGATGTTGCCCGCCTCGTCAAAGTCCACCTTAATCCGGCCAAGGACCTTGTTCCATTCCCAAGCCTGAACGACCAAAGCCTTTCCCACCTTGGTTGGATAAGGGCCAGCCGGGTTAGCGATAGGAATACCGCCCGTATCGCAAAGCAGGGAGTGTGAATGGCCGCCGACGACCACGTCAACGTCAGGATGTTTTCTCGCCAGTTCGATTTCGCCTCCGTAACCCACATGGGTGAGGAGAACGAACTTATTGATGTTGAGCTTCTTGAGCTTGCTGATCTCTCGTTCAACGGCAGCGTCAATATCGGTGATCTTGAGATTCTCCCCCGGGCTGCTGATTTCAAAGAGATCAGGCGTGATGAGCCCAATGAGCCCAATCCGCTGGTTACCAACATGGATCACGGTTGATGGCCTGACCCAATTCTGCAGCATCGGTTCGCCGGTGAAGTCAAGATTTGCGCAAAGGACCGGGAACTGCACCGACTGAACGAAGGGCAAGAGCCCTGTGGGGCCGTCGTCGAATTCGTGATTGCCCAGCGCCATGGCCTGATAGCCGCTAAGGTTCATTAGGTGGGCATCGGCGAGACCGCGGTACACATTGTAATAAAGAGTGCCTTGGAAGGTATCGCCCGCGTTGAGGAGGATTGGGTTGGGGTCACTGGCCCGGTAACGACGAATGAGCGTTGCGATCCGGGCGTAGCCCCCGTAGGTTTTCCCCTTGATGAGGGTTGGTTCGACGTGGGCATGAATATCGTTTGTGTGAAGGATGGTGAGGGTAAAAGTTTGCGCCGAAATGGCGACGGCGGCGAGGATGCTGGAGGTCATTTTTGAATCTCCAACCGGTAGGCGAGGGTTGACGTCTCCGACGAGAAGTAAGCGCGCTTCACGGGCATCCCCAAGTCATCAATCCACCAACGTTCCCGCCGGTAGCTGTTGGTTCTTTCTACGACGTGAACCGTTTGTGTCTTGCCGAGGATTGATAGAGTTTCGTCGGGAAGGATTGCGAGCTTGACGTCGCCGAAGTCGCCGGCGTCGCTGAAGCCGTAGTCAAAAAACGAAGCCTTTTTCGCGTAGTCGGCTCCCGGTGCTTTGGATAGCCACCAAAACTTCGAAGGATCTCCGGCTTCCATAGGCGACTTTCGAATTCGGTCCGTGACGGTGAGCGCCTCGCTCCGATAGAAAGGGCGGCTCAGTTTGACTATTGAGCCATTGGCTTCGGCGAGCCAGACGGACTTTTCCTTGTTTGAAACCATCGTGAACTCCCACCTCTTGAGGCTGGAATCGCTGTTGTAGCGGGCAACAACCGTCTGACTATCGCCGTCGCTAAACTGGGCGCTGTCGGACCACTCAAGGCTGCCATCATCGAATAATGTGCGTCGAATGACGACCTTTCCCTGGGTATCAAGCGTGCCCGTCAGGGTGTAGGTGCGCTCAACCACAAGGGGGCCGTTGACTAGGTGTGCGAGAATGACCGTTAGCATCAGATGAATTTTGGCGCAAAAGCAAATGCATCGTGGGCGCGAACAAAGCAGGTAGCGCGTAACGTCCTACTGTTGCTATTATCTTAGGACATTAATGGAAACCCCGATAAATCAACCTCAAGCAGGTGCCCCACCTCAAGGTGGAAGCCTTCCCAACGCAACGTCCAATGCCGAATTGCCATTGGAAGGAATGGGCAAGACGAGGCCCGTTGAAGATCTTCACATTGACGCGTTACTTGACATCGTCGTAGATCGCAACTGCTCAGATCTTCACATCGCGGTTGATAGCCCACCCATCGTCCGTGATGATGGGGCGTTGAAGAAGCTGAACTTTGAGAAGTTCACGCCACAGGTCACGCAGAGAATGATGTATGAAATCATCTCCGACGACCAGATCCATCGTTTTGAGACGACCTTGGAGCTTGACTTCTCCTACGCGCTTCCCAAGGGTCGAGCCCGTTTCCGTGTGAACCTCTATCGAGACCGAGGCGCCGTTGCGGCAGCCTTTCGTTTGATTTCCAGTCGGATCCCGACTGTGCGGGAACTGAATCTGCCGCCGATCTTGGAGCAATTGACCGAGCGGCCGCGCGGCCTGATTCTAGTGACCGGCCCTACTGGTTCTGGTAAATCAACATCGCTCGCGGCGATGATCAACAAGATCAATACAGATACGGCGGTTCATATCATTACGATTGAGGATCCGATTGAGTATCTCCACACCCACAAGCAGTCCTTGATCAACCAGCGCGAATTGGGTCAGGACACGAAGAGCTTCAATAATGCGCTTCGCGCTAGCCTTCGCGAAGACCCGGATGTTCTACTTGTCGGTGAAATGCGCGACGTAGAAACAATCAGCCTTGCGATCACCGCGGCGGAAACGGGCCACTTGGTCTTTGCGACTCTGCACACGAACAATGCGGCGGAATCTATTGACCGTATGGTTGACGTATTCCCGCCAGGTCAGCAAGAACAGATTCGTGTCCAGCTGTCGAACAACTTGGTTGCGATTATTTCCCAACAACTATTGCCAAGGGCGAGTGGCAAGGGTCGAATTCCGGCAAACGAAATCATGATCGCTACGCCGGCTATCCGAAACCTCATTCGCGAAGGCAAGACTCACCAGATTCCTTCGACCATTCAAACTAGCGGTGGCTTGGGCATGACAACCATGGACCAAGCATTGCGAGATCTTTACATGAAGGGGATCGTCACTTTGGATGAGGCAATGTCTCGTTGCCAAAACCAAGAAGAATTGAAGAAGATGATCAGCACAATGGCAATTGGCACTCCAGGAAATGCAGCGCCTCCGCCGAGAAGATAAGTAAATGCCAGTCTATAGCTACACTTTCAAAGACGGGTCCGGTGCCATTCAGAAGGGCACGATGGATGCCGAAAGCGAAGACGTTTTACGTAGTCGTTTTACGGAGCAAGGCTTCGATGTTATCGAAGTCACCGTCATCAAGTCGAAGAGCACCAAGCCGAAAAGCTTTGGAAAAGTAAAACTCGGGAACCTGGCTGTTTTCTGTCGTCAGTTCAGCACGATGGTGGATGCGGGCGTGTCGCTGGTCCGTTGCTTGGATGTTCTCGGTCGCCAAACTCAGGATCCCAAGCTCAAGAAGATTCTTATTGACCTTGGTGAGCGCATCGAGTCCGGTGAAACCCTGAGTAAGTCTATGCAGCGCCACCCGCGAACGTTTAACAATCTGTTTGTTGGGCTCATTCGGGCTGGTGAAATTGGTGGTGTGCTTGAAGAGACCTTGCAGCGGTTGAGCCACTTCTTGGAGAAAGACGTTGAACTGCGCAGAAAGATCAAGTCCGCGATGACCTACCCGACGCTTGTGCTTTGCGCAGCGATCGGCA
>JADLGZ010000107.1 GCA_020849075.1 Fimbriimonadaceae bacterium
AGGAGATGGGCTTGAGTTACCCGACGGTTCGAAATCGATTGGATCAACTTCTGGTTGCCCTGGATTTGCCATCGGCACCGGAACCCAAGGAAGACTTGGAAGGCAAGCGTCGAATCCTCGACCAACTCGAGAGCGGCGAGATTTCTGTTGATGAAGCAAAAGTGAGAATCCGAGAAACACGATGAGAGAAGATATTGCGCGAATCATGCGCCTCGTAAAGGAGGGTAAGTTGAGCCCCGATGATGCTGCGGAGCTGCTGGATGCCATGCAATCGCCGCATGAAGAGCGGATTGAAGAATCCGTGGGGGCTGGAAGCGGCCCGCCCCCTCCTCCGCCTCCTGGAGTAGCCAACTTCGGCGGATTCTTTGATGCCATTGAGAAGATTGGCAAAGATGTAACGCAGGGAATCAATTGGAATGAGGTCGGTGACCAGTTGCGGAAAGGCGTACATCAAGGGGCCGAGGCAGTAAAGAAGGCGGCTCAGGACTTGAAGGCAGGGAAGTTTAGCTTCTTTGAATCTGAATCGAGGAGACTGGAGCAGCCGCTCACCGTTCCCGCCAGTAAGACCTTGAGAGTAGAGACCAGTAGCGGCGACATCAAGGTGGTTTGCGGTCAGTCGGAAGCGGGCACCGTTATCGCAACGGCCTACTTCCGTGGTGACAATCGTGAGGCTCTTAGGCAGAAGGCGGAGGAGTTTAGTCTTGTTGTTGAAGAAAGCGATCACTTTGTGTTGATTCGGCAGCCTGATCAAGCCGGTTTGTCCGTTGATTTTGAGGTTCACCTACCCGAATCGGTCGCGGTGGAAGTCCGATCAGCAAGCGGCGATACCGAAATCAATGGTGCGAAGGGAGCCAATAAAATCAAATCCACGAGTGGGGATATCCGAGCCTCGAATCTTGAGGGCTCACTAGAAGTAGAGGCCGCCAGCGGGGATATCACGATCACTGACGCTAAGCTCTCGCTCTTGAGTATCGAGAACAAGAGTGGTGATGTGAAGTTGCAAAACGTCCACGCAGCGGTTACTGTGCAAACGGCAAGTGGTGACGTGAAGTTGGAGCGTTGCGGAGGCCCTAGCCTGTCGATTGATGGGGTGAGCGGGGATATTCAAGTGAACTTGGACGAACCCGTCTCGGGCGCCGCCAATCTTCGAACCGTAAACGGTCTGATTTCCCTTGAGGTGCCGGGCAACAGTGATTTTCGCCTACAAGTATCGGCCTTGCGCGGAGAGGTTGTTTGTAATCTGCCCTTGGAAGACGAGGTCCGCGAAGATCGTCGGGTCACCGGGCGCATGGGGTCCGGTTCTGGCTCGGTGGACGTGAGTACCGTTAATGGCGATATTCATGTTCGTTTGGGTGAAGCCTGATGGCGTACTGGCTGATGAAGTCGGAGCCCGATACCTACGGGATTGATGACCTGATCAAACAGGGCCGAGGGATGTGGGAAGGGTGCCGAAACTATACGGTTCGGAACTTCTTTCGTGATGATTTTCAGATCGGTGATTTGGCGTTCTTCCACCATTCAAATTCGAAGCCGTCCGGCGTTATTGGGGTGATGAAATGCGTGAGCGAACCTTACGCGGACCCGACTCAGTTTGATCCAGAGTCGCACTATTACGATCCCAAAGCGCCGCGAGAAGGCAAACCTCGATGGTTAGTCGTAGATATGGAGTTTGTTCGAAAGTTTGATCGAATCGTGTCGCTGGCTGAGTTGAGGGAGCATCCAGTCCTCAAGGATATGTGGGTCTGCCGAAAAGGGCAGCGCCTCAGCGTGATGCCGGTTACTGAAAGAGAATGGGAAACGCTTCTCGACCTTCCCGGGCTTTGACAAAAAAAAACTGCCCCGTTTTGAAATCGGGGCAATAGCAAGGAATGTGGCCTCTCTCTTTAAGGGTAGAAGCCATTTGTGGCCATCACCCAAAGATTTGGACAGTCAAGTCGTGGGCCAGGGCCGAAGGATTGGTCAGAATCCCGCATTCTTATCGTGATGTAATGCGCGCGACCGTGACTTTGGCCTCACCCCGGAGGGGTGAAACTGTGACCAGAAACCGCTGGCCGAATCGCTCAACCTCGTACTCGGGAGCAAGATCGCCAGACCACATGCGCTGGGCGACCTCTTCTAAGACGGGTTCAATGGCGGTGACTTCGTCGGAGGGGATTGGGTCAGAGCGGAGCTCATTGAGTCCAATCTTCTTGAGTCCCAGCGACCTCGCGAACGACCCGCTTTCAGAAGGCACCCAGGCAATTCTCACCTGATTCTGGTTTTCTTGGGATGGAGTTTCGCGCAGGAGCCCTTCAAACTCGGTTGAAGTCCTCAGAGTCTCGTCTTGAACGTCGAATACGGCCAAGCCGCCCGCGAGACGAGAGACGGCACTCGCCAAGTGGGGCATAAATTGGAGGTGGCGCCGGTCGGATAGCGGTGTTTCCGAGATATAGCTGAGCTTTGCGATTCCTTGGGCCTTGCCGAGCAGTGAGAGCGAATTAGCATCAAACCGGCAACAGTCAAATAGTAAATCGGGTCGGAAAGCATGGGCGTTCTTCGCACGCAGAAGTATCGCCAAATGTAGCCGGATATCGGTGAACAAGATGCCCTCGCGCTTTGTGATGCAGGGTTGCCCTGGACGGTTATGAGGGTTAGCGGCCAACATGGCATCCATGATTCGATCCATCGTGGGCATCGTGGCCTCCGGCAGGTAAACCCAATACTCCGTGGCGGTCAAGGGGTTCGGTTTCGGTCTACGGCGGCGGATGATGACAAGGGCAACAATGGCAAGAAGGAAACATGCCGGGATGAGCCAGGCCACGTTAGGGGCCGACTCCTGCCATCCAACGTTCTACTAGCTTCATCTCCGTTTCGGTCAGCATGACCGTGCAGACCTCGCATAGTCCGGCTTCGTGCACCGGTCCTTGGCAACAAAGCAAGCATGATCCCGTTCGACGGGCCCGCAGTACGAGATCGCGCCGAGTCAGTACCCACCCGAGGCTCTCTCGTTTGATCCCTTCTGAATTGACCCGGTCCATTCAGCTGTGAGTGTACACTTCCAGCATGCGCATCGCGACGTTCAACGCTAATTCCATCCGACTTCGACTTGATACGATTCTGGATTGGATGGCCGAGAACCATGCAGATGTGGTTGCTATTCAAGAGACCAAAGTAGATGATGACAATTTTCCTCGGCTTACGATCGAAGAGTACGGTTACCACGTCGTCTATCACGGTCAGAAAACGCATTACGGCGTAGCCACAATTAGTCGGATGGCCCCAACGGATGTGACCTTTGGGATGGGCGATCCGGCCTGGCCGGACGACAAACGAATTGTCGCTGCAACCTACGATGGGATAAGGGTGGTCAACACCTATGTCCCAAACGGAACCAAGGTTGGCTCGGAGAAGTTCGACTATAAGCTGCGCTGGCTGGAGAGATTTGGAGATCGGCTCGGAAAGGAGATTCAGAGCCATGCGAACACGGTTTGGCTGGGGGATATCAATATTGCGCCAAAGCCAGAAGACGTCCACGATAGCAAGCGGCTGATGGGAAGCGTCGGCCATCACCCGGAGGAGTTCAAGCGCCTCAATGCGATTGTTGAAGGCCTTGGGCTAACGGACTGTTTTCGAAAGTTTAATCAGGAAGAAGGGCAGTTTACGTTCTGGGAGATGTTCCGCCCTCAAATTTTTGAACGCAACCTTGGGTGGCGCATAGATCACATTTACGCGACCCAGCCATTGGCAAATCTTTGCGTCGCTTGTGAAATTGATCGTGGTCCAAGGGCTGGGGTTCGCCCAAGCGACCATACCGTCGTGTACGCCGACTTTAATGCGTAGGGCCGGATGCTTCTTTCTTGGCCTCTTCTTCTGCATCGGCCATCGAGGTGTTCAGGGCTCGTTTGCCCTCCTCCAAACCCTTCTGTAGCTCGCCCATGCCGCGCCCGACGCCCCGCATGAGTTGGGGGATCTTCGCCCCGCCAAACAGGAGCAGGATGACCAAGAAGACCAGAAACCATTCTGATCCGCCCGGCAGGCCAAAGAAGGCGATTGTGTTGAGCATCAATTCATTATACGCGCCAGAACGCCAATTAGCGGCTCGCGGGTGATCCTTGTCCCGTACCCACTAGGTCTTGCATCTTTCCGGAAATCGGCATGACGAGCCAATCTCGAAGCTGGCCGAGGACCTGGGGCTGTGTACGGTCACCCCGCCGCTCGTACTTCTTGGTTCCATTTGTGGGGTCGGGCGTCTCGAAGATCAGCACCGTCTTCTGCGGGTTCTTGATGGCTTTTAGCTCGGTGCCCGCTAGGTCAGCGTTGTACTGAAAAGCCTGAATGCGTGATCCGTTGTGACAACCCCAGGGCCCATCAATATCAGACCATGGCACACCTTCTTTGCCGCGAAGTGAAACATCCAGCGCGATGAGTTCCTTACGCCGGCGCAGAAACTCATCTTTCGCATCTTGAGTCCATGTCGTTGCCGAAGGCAAGCGACCGCCATTCCGATTGGCATATTTAATGAGCGCATCGCGCAATGCGGTACCTTCGACCATGCACGCTGAGACCGGCCTCATCTCCTCGACCCCTTTTTGAAGTTGCTTTACAGAAAAGAAGACCCCGAGCAAGCACAAGAGAGCGAAGCCAACTCCGATGAAGACGAGTGCCTTGCCAAGGACGCTCATTCGCCGACTTCAACCTTGACTCGCCGCTTTCGTCCGGTTCCCTGCATGTGGAACTCACCTTCCACATTAATCTTCAAGAATTCACGCTTTTCGCCCATGATCGCCATGTCGGCGTTCGGCTTTTTGGCAATGTACTTACCCATTAGGTTACGCCCAGACGCGGTGTCCTCCCAAAGCAAGATTTTAGAACTGGGATCCTTGATGTCACTGATCTTCTTGTCCCCGAGTTCCTCGTTGAAAACAAAAGCTTGGATCTTGCCTCCGTCTAACCGGCAGCCCCACACTCCGTCCGGGTCGCTGAGTTTGACATCAATGCCCATGCCGCGGGCTTCTTCGATGTCGCTCTCCTCAAGCTTGTCGCGCTCCGTTTTGAAATACTGCTTCACGGAGTCTTGCCAAGTCCGGGCGGGGGGGAGCTTGCCATTGTGGGCTTCGGCATACTTCTTGATCGCAGCTCGGGCGGCCTGCAGATCCACGCTACAGGCCACCATGTTGACGGCTTTCCCGGCAACGCCTTGGAAGAAGCGGAAGCCGAAGAAGCCCCCTAAGGCACAAAGCAGGATACAGAAACCTGCCAGCCCAAGAATGATCCACAGCAAGGTGTTCTTTCCCTTGACTGGTTCTGCGTAGCCCATGTTACTGATAGTTTACGCAAATGGGAGATGGGCCGGTAGGTACTAGTAAGAATACTGGTATGAGTGAATAAAGTGTCAGTTGGTCTTGGCTATAGATCGAGAATGCAATAAGATAACGCGATGCCCGGCGAGATTTTCGCGAAGGGCGGTGATTCATCATGAAAATAAAATCTTGTCTTTTTGCCATGGGGCTCACGGCGTTGTCGTCCTATGCCTTGGCTGGCGACATCACGGTCGCGGGCCCGGTGGACTTTGGCGGCGCAGTCGGGCTTCCCGAAAACACCACGCTTACGGGGCTCAACCCCCTCGCGGCGGCGAAGTACTTCGGCCCTGATGTGACCATTAACAGTGGTTATCTCGTTTCAATGGGCGGCATTACGTATCCAAGTGAAGCTTGTTTCCGAATTGAGAATAGCGCGGTTCCGGGTGCTTACGTGACAAACTTCACCAACACGAACGGCGGCTACACAACCTTCAACTTTACGGTCGGTGAGGTTCGAACATGGAAGTCCAATGGACATGTCGCGGCTATCCTGCCTGCGGGCTCGACATGGACGGTTGAATGCTACGAGTCCTACGATGATACGGCAGGTGCGGCCGACTCGCAAGGTTTTGACATTGACATCAATTTCCTCTCGGATACCCCGCCTCCTCCTCCGCCAACGGCACCGCCGGGAGACATCTCGTTTGATGGTCCGGTGAATTTTGGCGGCGCGGTGGGTAGCCTTGATAATACGGTCCTCACTGGGATCAATCCGGTGGTCACGGCAAAGTACTACATGGATAACGTCACCTTGAATGGTGGCCTCCTTGAGTCTAATGCGGATGGAACTTTCGCCGGCGAGATCAGGCTCAATGTCGAGAACAGCGCTGTCCCTGGTATTTATGTACTCAGCCCGGCCACTGGCGGGACCTATTCGTCCATTACGTTGGTGCCTGGCACAACCATGGCTTGGACTACGAATCCAGGCGTAGCGGCAATCCTTCCAGTAGGCTCAACCTTCACGGTTGAGTGTTCGGAGTCGTTTGACGACGATCCCGGCGCGGACTCTGTGGGTTTCGGAATCAGCTTTGACTTTTTGACCACGACCGCACCCCCGGGCCCTGGACCTGGCGACACGCCGACCTTGGCGATTGATTTGGGTACGGTGACGAACAGCAATCCTCTGTTGGCCACGATTGACTCCATTGCATCAGGCAAGGCGAAGTGGTACAAGTTCACTGTCGGCAATGTGGACGGAAACCTTGGCGATTGGTTGAGTATCTGGACGGGTGAGACGACCGACGATACCGAGATCGGTATGTATACGGATACCGGGGACGTCGTTACCGATGATGACGACGATTCAAACACGGGTCTCCAGTCGTATATTCTGATTGGAACGGGCGGCGACCCAACAGGGCCGGGCTACGACGGATTCTCACCGGATCCATTTACCTTGTCGCCGGGTACTTACTACCTTGCGGTAGGCAAGTATAACAGCCAGTTCAGCGGAGGCTTTGGCTTCACCTCAACGGGTACGGCTACAACAAGCTCAATGGGCCTTCACATAACGACTTCGATCGGTAGTGGCGGCGGTTCGGGTCTTTCGGGCAACTTGTTGCTGGGCGACACGATCTTTGCCAATAGCCTGACTCGTTCGATCAACTACGAAGTCAAGCAGGGCTTGGCGACGATTGCATCGGGGACGATCAATGCGAATGCAAGTTCGATGCCTTATAGCATTAACACGAGCAATGCGGTTGGTCCAGCGACGATTACGTTCAGCGGTGCTTCGTTCCTAACGAAGATCGTTAACTTGACGTTGACGGGTAGCGCTCAGACGGTCCCGGATGCGTTGATGTTCAACGGTGACGTTGATGATTCGGGCGAAGTTGATGCGGCTGATATTGATAATGTCATTGCCAACTTCGGTCAGAATTGGCCGGGTGGCGTCGGCAATCCATTGGCTGACGTTGATGTATCGGGTGAAGTTGATGCAGCAGACATTGATGCTGTCATCGCCAACTTCGGTAACTCGGACGACCAATAATCCACGCGGGCCTTGGCCCATACAACGGCCCCAAGAGAAATCTTGGGGCCATTCTTCTTTGCTTGAGGCAGCCAGATCGCGGTACGCTCCGCGTCATGCTTGAACTCTCCGGCCAGCCGCTTTCCCTTGCGCAGATCGTCTCCGTCGTGCGGATGCAGGAGAAGGTAGCTGTCTTACCTGCGGCTCCGATTGAAGCGGCTCGAAGGGTGGTGGATGAGGTTCTAGCCTCGGGGAGGGTGGTGTACGGAATCAATACCGGATTCGGAAAGCTCTCCGACGTCCAAATTCCTACCGATCAGGTTCAACTATTGCAGGAGAACTTGGTCCGTAGCCACGCTTGTGGGTTCGGCGAGCCCCTCGCCGATGATGAAGCGCGGGTTTTGATGCTCCTGCGAGCCAATGTGATCGCAAAGGGTCACAGCGGGGCGCGCCGGGAGGTCGTTGAGCTTTTGTGCGCAATGATTAACTCCGGCCTAGTGCCATGGGTACCGGCTCGCGGTTCCGTGGGGGCCAGCGGTGATCTCGCTCCGCTCGCTCATCTGGCACTCGTCCTGATGGGCGAAGGAAAAGCCAAGATGGGAGGGGATTGGGTTGGCGGTGGTGAAGCCCTTCAAGCGGCTGGTCTTGCTCCCCTAAAACTGGAAGCCAAAGAAGGCTTGGCCCTCCTAAACGGAACGCAGGCAATTGGAGCGGTCGGAAGCCTCGCGTTAGTTCGGGCATCACGCTTGGTGCAATGGGCTACGATCGCCGGCGCCATGTCGTTGGAGGCGCTTACCGGCACTCCGGTTGCCTTCGACGCACGAATTCATGAAGCCAGAGGCCAGACTGGACAAGTGCGAATCGCAACCATGTTGCGGGACTTACTGGCGGGGAGCGAGATACGCGAATCGCACCGGGATAACGACCCACGCGTACAGGACGCGTATTGCCTTCGTTGTATGCCACAAGTGCATGGTCCAACCTTGGAGTGCGTGAATGCGGCGATCAATGTCTTTGAGATCGAATCCGGAGCAGCCACGGACAACCCGCTTGTGTTCGCTCAGGGAGGTGACATTTTGAGCGGGGGCAATTTCCACGGTGCGCCTTTGGCGATGGCTCTTGATCACGCCAGCATTGCCATGACCATGTTGGCGAGCATCGAAGAACGGCGCATTGATCGAATGCAGAATCCTGACCTAAGCGACGGGTTGCCGCCATTCCTTGCTCATCAGCCGGGTCTGGAAAGCGGCTTTATGATCGCTCATGTTGCGGCGGTCGCCGCTTTGAATGAGGCAAGGGTCCTGTCGCATCCTGCCTGCATAGATAATTGTACGACCTCTGCCGCCAAGGAGGACCATGTATCCATGGGGATGACGAGCGCCTTGAAGTTCAAACAGATCGTGACCCTCTGTGCTCAAATAGTGGCTACGGAGTTGGTTGCCGCGGCCCAGGGGCTAGAGTTTCGCAAGCCTCTTCGCCCTGGGGAGAAGGTACTGGCAGCCTATGAGTGGGTTAGGAGCATGGTTCCGCCGACTCAGCGCGATGAGCCACTTGGTGAACCGATCAGTAAGGTAGCCAACGCCTTATTGGAGAGCGACGGTCTCCCTTCAATCGTATAATGGAAGCTATGCCGATGACCGCGATTCGCGCCCCGCGCGGGACCAATCTAAGTTGCCAAGGCTGGCATCAGGAAGCCGCCATGCGCATGCTCATGAACAACCTTGATCCCGAGGTCGCAGAGAGACCGGATGATTTGGTTGTGTATGGCGGAGCTGGCAAGGCTATACGGTCATGGGAAGCCTTTGATGCAACAGTGCGAACGCTCAAAGGCCTCAAGAATGATGAGACCCTATTGATCCAGAGCGGTAAACCGGTCGGGGTGTTTCGCACCCACGACGAGGCGCCGCGAGTACTGCTCGCCAATTCAAATCTCGTTGGACGATGGTCGAACTGGGAGGTATTCCGGGACCTAGAGCAGAAGGGGCTAATGATGTACGGTCAAATGACGGCTGGATCGTGGATATACATTGGCTCACAAGGCATCGTTCAGGGAACTTTCGAGACGTTTGCGGCTTGTGCCGATCAGCACTTTGGCGGTTCGCTCCAAGGGAAGCTCGTCGTGTCGGGCGGCATGGGAGGCATGGGGGGCGCCCAGCCTCTGGCCGCGGTTCTCAACGGGGCCAGTTTCATCGGCGTAGACGTTGATCCTAGTCGAATCGAGAAGCGACTTGAGACCGGTTACTGCGACCATATAACTTGGTCGCTCGACGAAGCCTTGCAGATACTGAAGGACCGGCCTGCGAAGAGCGTGGGATTGGTCGGGAATTGCGCCGAAGTTCTACCGGAGATGGTTCGGCGGGGAATCGTGCCCGACGTCCTGACCGATCAGACCAGCGCCCATGATCCGTTGGTTGGGTACGTACCGGCTGGCCTTGATCTTCCCGCCGCGGCGACTCTACGCAAGGCAAATCCCGAGGAGTATGTTCGACGAAGCGTGGCTAGCATGGGGGTTCACGTACAAGCCATGCTTGACCTTCAAAGGGCCGGAGCGATCACCTTCGATTACGGCAACAATATCCGGGCAAATGCGGTTGAGGCCGGGGTTGCCGACGCTTTCAATATCCCTGGTTTCGTTCCTGAATATATCCGTCCACTGTTCTGCGAAGGGAAGGGGCCTTTCCGCTGGGTGGCACTCAGCGGTGACCCCGAAGACATTGACCGTACCGATCGCCTCGCCATGGAGATGTTTCCGAGGAACGAAGCTTTGCAGCGCTGGTTCAGCCTCGCGAAGTCCAGGATTCACTTCCAGGGATTGCCCGCCCGAATTTGTTGGTTGGGCTACGGTGAGCGCGCGGAATTCGGAATTGCGATTAACCAATTGGTAAAGAAGGGAGAATTGAAGGCGCCAATCGTTATTGGCCGAGACCACCTCGATTGCGGCTCGGTGGCCTCGCCAAACCGGGAGACAGAAGGCATGAAGGACGGGACAGATGCGGTCGCCGACTGGGCGCTCCTCAATGCAATGCTAAACACAGCCGCAGGTGCCAGTTGGGTGAGTATTCACAATGGGGGAGGCGTCGGCATCGGGTATTCGCAGCATGCCGGCATGGTCATCGTGGCCGATGGCACGGAAATGATGGACCGCCGCCTAGAAAGAGTGCTGACGTGCGACCCGGGAATGGGCGTTATTCGGCATGTTGATGCGGGCTATCCAGAAGCCCTGGCAACGTCAAAGGCGAAAGGGGTCCGGGTGCCCATGCAAGAGGGCTGATGCACCACGATCCGTATTGGCCGCGAGCGGGGGCGTGGCTCGCCAAGGGCTCGGTGAGTCCTATCGTTGCCGTTCAGGGAGTGCCGTTGAACAACAGCATTACGCCGGGACGTAGCGACGAAGCTCCCACTGCAATTCGAGGAGCCCTAAACTATTTTGGCCTGGGCGACGTGCAACACTTCACGGCCTTGGATCAGGTCGGGGTCATAGATCAAGGTGACAGCCTGCAGATTGCTCCCTACCAACGCCCGACGATTCTGCTTGGGGGCGATAATGGCGTGACTTACCACGGTGTTCACGCGTTGGGTATCCCGCTGGGCCGGGTTGGGCTGATCACGCTTGATGCGCATTTTGATCTTCGGCACCTTGAAAATGGGTTGAACAATGGGAATCCAATTCGTGCGCTCTTGAAGGATGGTTTGCCTGGCCCGAATATTCTGCAAATCGGTATTCAGAGCTTTGCGAACTCCAGCGATTACGCGATGGTTGCAGCCGATGCAGGGATTCACGTTATCACGGCTCGCGAGGTGCACGAAGCCGGTGTGCAGGCGGCCTTAGATGGCGTCGTTCCGAATTGGGACATAGATACCATCTACGTAGACCTCGACATTGATGCGCTGGATCGGGCTTATTGCCCTGGGGCGCCTGGCGCACGTCCAGGAGGGTTGACACCCTGGCAAGTGCAGGACTTCGCCTTTGCCGTAGGCTCAATGGAGAAGGTTCAGACTATGGATATCGTGGAGTTCGATCCACACCGGGACATTAACATGGTGACGGCTATGGCCTGTGCGAGCGCAATGCTGCACTTCATTTCGGGAGTGATGTCTCGCTCATGAACCATTACGCCGTTGTTCATTGCGGCCAACTCGTCCCCATCAAGGGACCTATCTTGAACGATGGGGCCTTCATAGTGCAGGA
>JADLGZ010000108.1 GCA_020849075.1 Fimbriimonadaceae bacterium
ATGAGGTTCCCATGGGTGAAGCTTTGGGAGGCGGCTTGATCGGGAGCCCAACCAAAGTATCCCGGAGGCGTGTGCTTGACCGCATCAATTCGAAAGCCATCAAAACCAATGCCGCCCGCGAGCCAGCGAACCCAGCGGTCAATCAGCTGGGGGGCGTCTTCGGCAACCGGCGTCGCGTTCGGATAGAGCTGAGGAACTGTGGGTTGGCGAACGAACGACGGCTTGTTGGCGCCATTAAACACCGCGTATCCGGGGAGGGTGAAGGCCCCCGTCTGCGTATTGTTTCCGTCCTCCTGGGCGATGTCGGCCAGCCCCAAGAGATCATAGTTGAGCATCCCAAAGGAAAAGGCAGATTCGGTATTGAAGTTGATTTCAGAATTCGTCGTGTTGGTGCTGGAGCGGATGTGGAAGTCCTCAGGAATCATGTCCGGGTACTGGTTGATCGGCTGACCGGCGCGGTTGGCGTTATGGTTCATGACGAGATCACAATAGACCTCGAGCCCGAATCGCTTGGCGACTCGGATTAGTTCCACTAAGTCTTGAGTGGAACCGAAAGCGGTGCGAACAGTCCCTTTTTGAAGCCGATCACCCAAGTCAAATCGATCAAGCGGATCATAGCCGGCGCTGAAGCCGCCGCCTGAGCCTTTCTGGGGACCCGGAAGGTAGATCGCCGAATAGCCCGCTTCCACCACTTCGGGGAGCCGCTTCATGATCGTCTTGTAATCGGTCTGGAACCATTGCAAGATCGTTCCCTGTCGAAGCTGAGGAGCCCAGCGCTGAAGGAATCCAAAGTTGCCCCCGCCATTGTTATCAGCGTAAGTTTGGGGTTGCCCTGATCGCTGAGCTCGGATGTAAAACTGAACTTGAGAACCGGGCGCAAAGGCGGGGAGCTGGAGCCGCCACCGGCTATTGTTCCCCACATTAGCTTGCCAAGAGAATACGTATTCTTGTGTCGAACTAAAATTATTCGTGGTAACCACTGCTACCACGCTCTGCCCCGCTTCAATGGGCCACGTTTCCGTGACGATATCGAGTTGTTGCCATGGCTCGAGGAAGGCCCCCCGCTTGGGAATGGTCCCACCCGATTGGGACAGACTCGTATTACCCACCCAGCTAAGACCTAGGGCAGTGCCATAAAGCAATGCCCCAAGAAGAATCAGCGTGGATCGAATCATCACCCCTATTGTAAGAGATGAGGGCCGCAAACTGTTCCTCTTTCAAGGGCAGTTTGCGGCAAATCAAGTAACTTATGGTGCGGAACGAACGACCAAGTCACCGCGAGCAACGGCTCCACCGTACTCAAACGCGAGGGTGCCGTCGGGGTTGCTAGCGCTCGGTCGGAAGAACCGTACCCGAATGAGGTCTTTGGCGGGAACCGTCGCCGGTGCATTGCCCGGTCGAAGGTCTTCTACATGAACTTGGACTCGGCCTTGGACCGTCTCCGGGCCATTCGGTGTAGGAATGGACATGGTCGCCAACCCACCAAAGTCAGCATTGTGTCCGCTTACGACCAAAACGCGGGCTGAGGTCATGACGATCCGCCGAGCGACATCCGGTTGGCCCGCTGGGGTCTGGATGGGGAAGGCCATGCTGAACCGTCCGCGGACGACCGAGGTGTTCGCCGTCGTACCCAGACGCTTTGCAATCTCGTAGTTGAAGGTTGCTCGGTGGCCATTCGGTGATATCGCCACGCCTTCGCCATGGCTTGCGGCAATGGGAGGTGTTTGGGCGATAGCAATCGCAGCGGCAAAGACGGCAATGAGTGGCAGTACTTTCATTTTCTTGTGTTCCTCGTGGCAGATACCACGTTACACTGGGGTCAAACGCCAGGAATCGCCGCAAGTTCAGTCTTAAGTAAATTTATTGAATCAATGTTTTCGGGATCAACATCATTGAGGGCGGCCAGATACAGCGAAACAAAGTCGCCCAGCAACGCAAGGCTTAACATTTTTTCAAGCAAGGTTACTCCTAGTGGCTGGGCCGAAACGAACGGGCAGATTCCCTGAACCAAATTCGCCGTGACTTCAAACCGCTTCTGCATCTTGGCGCTCTCGGTGCCGTCGTGTAGTAGGATGCCGGTAAAGTCCGATACGCCTTGCTGGCTTGCCTTAACCCACCCCAAGATCTCATTGTGATTGAGCTCCGGGAACACATTGAACAGGGCCAGATTCTTAGCGTTCTCATTAATCTGGCCGCGCCAGCGATTGGCCACGATCCCTTGCCAACTACCGAGGCCGTAAAGCACGCCCAGCTTCCCATGCAGCGCCGATGCCATTTGCTTCGCCGGATTAGAGTCAAAGGGTTGTTGGCAGAGTTCGACAGTTTCCTCAAGAATGTGAGTCAGCTGAGCCCAGTTTTGGTCCGGCAGTAAGCCCAACTGAACGCAGGCATGGATGACGGGCATCAGCATGAATCCCAAGGCGGTGCGGGGTGGCTGGCCCCCTGGAATCTTGATCAGCGGGGCGCCATCCGCCAGGGCTTGATCGCCGATCTTCCCACCACTGGTGACGCTGATGATCCGTGCGCCTTTCTTTTTGGCATCGGCATAGGCGCTGAGGGTTTCCTCGGTATTCCCGGAATATGAGGTCGCAAAAACGAGGGCTTCGGGGCCAACGAATGCGGGGAGATTGTAATCTCGATTGACAAAGAAGGGCACTTTCCCGAATTCGTCAAAAAGGGCCTTCGTGAAGTCGCCGCCAGCCGCCGAACCCCCGAGCCCCGTGAGTACGATACAGTTGGGGCTACATGGAGGTAGCGTAACTTCCGAGGCGATCCGTAGCGCCTCCGCGCACTGGGCCGGAAAGGCAACCGTGAGAGCAAACATGCCCTTAGGGTCATTGCGCAGGACGAAGTCAGAGCGGTCAAGGAGGCTGGAAGGCATGCCTCCAGCTTACCGGGCACGCTTAGTCTTCGGCGAAGGGGTCAAACTCGTCGGCGTTGGCGGCGGTACCTGGTGCGCCAGCAACTACAGCAGCTTGGGTCGGAGCCCCACTATCGTCGCGTGGACGATCTAAGCCCTGAACCGAATCGGCCACGATCTCGACTGTCTCTCGGTTAGTCCCGTCACTGGCGGTGTACTTTCGGCTCTGCAACCGACCATCCACCGCAACAAGCCGACCCTTTGAGAGGTAGTTCGCTACGAAGTCGGCCGTCTTCTCCCAGCAGTTCACGCGGAAGAAATCAGCGGTCGGTGAACCATCGGATGGCTTGATGCGCTTGTCAACGGCGATGGTGATATCACACACGCTCTTGCCAGTTTGGGTGGTGCGGAGTTCGGGGTCGCGAACGAGGCGGCCAATGAGGACAACTCGGTTAATCATTGTTCTATTCTAAACCAGAAATGTTGTTGGGTACTACTTCGTGGTCCAAGCGAATGATAATTTGCCGAATAATGTCATCACTATTACGCATTTGTCGCCTGAGCTCGGCGGGCGCCTTGGCGTCGCTTTCAAAGTTCATGAGGATGTAATTGGCTTCCTTTTGACCGTTTACCTCATAGGCAAGCTTGCGCTTGTCCCACTTGCTGGCGGCACTTACCGACCCACCTTCCTTCTCAACAACGGCCTTGAAGTGGTCGCTGATCTTTTGAACGGCGGAGTCGTCAAGAGCCCCGCTCACCATATAAAATGCTTCGTACTTTCGTGTATTCATCTACCCTCTGGCCTCATTCAGCCCCGGTTCAATCGGGGCAGAGTAGGAGCGACAAGGATACCCGATTTGGTGCTTCCACAAAAGCACACGGTATTTATACTTGTTTAACCAACTTTGGCGCGGTCTTTGACGGTCTACCCAAGGTGTCATGAGATCAAGGTCTTGCGACATTCGTTCTTGCGGAGAATCAACTAATCATGATTAATCGAAACCTTGCGCCTGCTCTGGGCGTACTTGCGGCCTTAGCCGTAGCGTCGTCGGCCTTTGGCCAGACAACCGTCAATATTGCCAGTGCGAACTTTGCTTCCAATCCTGGCAACCTCGACAACGATGGCTTGCCCAGCACGGGCACCAACACCGTTGTAACTGCACCGGCCGGCGCTGCCTACGCGCTCGGCAACAATGTCACGATCCACACGGCGTCCGTGACGGCTGTTGCAAGCGGTTCATTTCAGAACGAGCCCAGCTTCCGACTGGAAAACGATGGCTTCCCAGGTATGAACACGTACTTCGCCCTGTCTTCGGTCGTCGGTACCTACACTTCATTCTCAATCACTTCAGACGTGGTCATGCCGTTGGGTGATGGTGGTCCCTACTCGTGGAATCCGGTCGCCACGTTGCTCGTTAACTCGGCGATTGCCGCGGCGTCAACTTGGACGATCGAAGCCTATGAGTCCTATGATGATGACGTCACGGGGAACGATTCGACCGGTACCGGGATTGCCTTCACCATTAACTTGTTTGTTCCAACTGAGCCAGGGAATTGGGAAACGTTTGAGCCTCTCGTGGATGGCACACCATACTCCGGTACCGCGGGTTCGTTTACCGCTGATCGAACTTGGACGTACCAGAACAACAGTGCTCCAATTGGGTCGACAAGCTGGTTCACGGGCAACGACGCCGTTTTTACCGCGCAGAACGGAGCCCACTACCTGGGCGCCAACTTCAATTCCACGGCCGGCGCGGGAACCATTGACAACTGGCTGATCTCGGAAGAGAAAACGCTGAACAATGGCGATGTTGTCTCCTTCTGGACCCGGTCTCCTGAGGGAAGCACATTCCCCGACCGACTTCACCTCAAGCTGAGCTCGAACGGCGCAAGCACAAACGTCGGTGATTTCACAACCGTCCTAGTTTCCGTCAATCCGAGCCTCACGGTCGGTGACTACCCCGGGACTTGGACCAAGTACTCGGGCACGGTTAGTGGGTTGAGTGGCGCTACTAGCTGCCGTCTCGCCTTCCACTATGACGTAACCGATGGAGGGCCGGCTGGATCAAATTCAGACTACATCGGAATTGATGACATTTCGATCACGGCTCCTGGTCAGACGCTATCTGGCAACCTGATCTTGGGTGATACGGCGTTCAGTGCTGGGGGAACTCGCAACATCGCCTGGTCGGTGATGCAGGGTACGACCAACCTGGGTAGCGGCACGATCGTTGCTGGCGCACCGAGCACAGCGA
>JADLGZ010000109.1 GCA_020849075.1 Fimbriimonadaceae bacterium
AATGCTCCATGACCGACTCTTAGAGGCGTATCTGTGCGACAACACAAACTCGTGGCTAGAGCTATCAGATGGTGAGTATGAGCGCGTGCCCGACGCAGGATTCTCCGCCCAAGAAGCGCTGATCAAGATTCCCTTTACGGAACTGCAATTCTAAGCTAGGTCACGCTTGGATAACCGCTCGACCAGCGGCAGCAAGACAGGTGGCCAACCGATCAATTTGGGCCTTCGTTCTTACTTCGGTTACCGCGATCAAGAGACAATTCTTTAACTCAGGATCCACCTCTCCGAGCGGTAACCCGGCCATGATTCCTTCTTGAAGCAAAGCATCCCGGACTTCCCCAGCGTCACGCCCCAAGTCCACCACGAATTCGCCAAACACCCGCCCAGAAAACTTTAGCTTGAATCCCGCTTCCGCTAATCGCTGGATGGCGTATTGCGTATTGCGTACGGTCGTCTCCGCTACCGACTGCAAACCGGTCTTCCCCATCGCGGACAGGTAAACCGTTGCCGCCAAGGCCATGAGTGCTTGATTTGTGCAGATATTCGAGGTCGCCTTTTCGCGTCGAATGTCCTGTTCTCTGGTTCGGAGGGTCATCGTGAAGCCGGGCCGACCTTGGTGGTCCACAGTTCGTCCAACGATCCGCCCCGGAATCTTCCTAACATACTCCGTCTTCGTGGCAAAGAGGCCCAGCATCGGCCCCCCAAAGCCCATGGCAATCCCAAGCGGCTGCCCTTCACCGACAACGATATCCGCGCCAAACTCTCCGGGCGGGGTGAGTAGTGCACACGCGAAGGGGTCGGACACCACGACGAGTTCCACGCCCTCCCGGGCTGCATTTCGAGCCGCAGCCAGATCTTCAATCACGCCGTAGAAATTCGGATACTGGACGATGAGACAGGCCGCATCGGAGGCATCCGGCCATTGAGTTGCGCCATCCGCCGAGGGTGCCTCCACGACCTCGAAACTACTGGCCCAACAATACGACCGCAAAACTTCGCGATAGTGCGGATGCACCGCGCTGCTCACGATGACCTTGGTCCGCCCTGTCATGTGGCACGACATCAAAGCGGCCTCCGCCATGGCCGTGGCGCCATCATACATGCTCGCATTCGCTAGGTCCATTCCGTACAGTTCGGCGACCATGCTTTGAAATTCGTAAATCGTCTGGAGATAACCCTGACTCATCTCCGGTTGATAAGGCGTGTACGCGGTCAGAAACTCCCCGCGACTGATCACCGCGCCTACGCTGGCCGGAATATAGCGATCATAAAGCCCAGCGCCCAAGAACCAATCAAGCTTTGTGCTATCCAGATTCTGTCCGGCAAGGCCTGCCATGTAGCGACCTAAGGAATACTCGTCCATGCCGTCAGGCACGTTCAACGGTTCCTTCAGCTTCAATCCATCGGGAATCTCTACGAAGAGTTCATCAATGCTACTCACCCCGATCGTGGCGAGCATTTGTTTAATGTCTTCGTCGGTGTGAGGGATGTACGGCAACTTAGTGGCTGGTCTCCTGTTCGTACGATGCGGCGTCCATTAAGTCCCCAGACAGTGATCCCGAAACTTTCAACTTGAGCAACCAACCATCGCCGTACGGGTCGGAGTTCACGGTCTCCGGTGCGACTTTAGTCATTGGATTCGTCTCCACCACCTCGCCCGCTACCGGGGCATACACATCGCTGACGGTCTTTACGCTCTCGATGGAGCCAAGGATCTCACCCGACTGGAGAGCTCGTCCCACCTCGGGAAGGTCAATAAAGACAATGTCACCCAGTTCACTCTGAGCGTGATCAGAAATGCCAATGGTAGCGATATCGCCATCCATCTTTACCCACTCATGGGACTTCGAATATAAGAGGTCAACAGGAACGTTCACTGCGCGAAAGAGTGTACCTTTGCTACAATCCCGCCCATGGATTTCTCTTGGGTAAATGACGGGAATGCTTGGGCTGGCCTAGTTGCGCTCCTCCTTCTTGAAGTTGTCCTCGGAATAGACAACATCGTCTTCTTGTCCATTCTGACCGGGCGCTTGCCCGAAGCAGATCGCCCTCGGGCACGCTTTACGGGGTTGGGCTTGGCCTTTATCATGCGCCTTGCATTGTTGTTCAGCATCGCATGGATCATGGGGCTCAAGGAAACTGTGCTCCCCGTCGGTGACTTCATCAAGCTGAGTTGGAAAGATATCATCCTCATCACCGGTGGCCTGTTCCTGATTTACAAGGCCGTGCACGAGATCCATAACAAGTTGGAGGGCGTAGAACATGAAGCACAACCAGCCGCCAAATCTCAGTTCGCCGGCGTGATCGCGCAGATTGTCGTTATTGACCTAGTCTTCAGCCTTGACAGCGTAATCACAGCGGTCGGGATGGTCAAGCACCTTTCCATCATGATCATCTCGGTAATCGCAGCCATCGCCTTCATGCTGGCCTTTGCCGGCAAGGTCAGTGAATTTATCGAGAAACATCCCACCGTCAAGATGCTGGCCCTCGCGTTCCTGGTCCTGATCGGCGTCAATCTTCTCGCCGAGGGTTTCCATCAGCACATCGAGAAGGGCTTCACCTACTTCGCGATGGCGTTCAGCATCGGGGTCGAGATGCTGAACTTGAAGATGAATGCTGGCAAGGCGATCAAGCTACACGGCAGCGAGCCCTAATAGTTGATGCAGGCGGATATTCCGCCTGCCTCAACATATGGGTCTTGATGGCCTACTTTCCGTTTGGCAAGCTAGGATCACCGCCTGCCGCGTTAGGCGATGGCGGATTCAAGGGCAATCCCGTTTCGTGGTTGATCCCTTCTTCTAGGGACCCTGCCTTCTTCTCTGGCCCCTCGCCGCCCACGTTCTTTGCCATCATCATGCCAACGGCAGCAAGGGCAATGACGATGACGCCAACGAGGGCTATCAGCTTCTTCTTGTCATCCATCTTAGTTCTTGAAGTCCTCCATGTAGTGGATCAAGTTGGGGGCCTTCGCCGTGAATGCCGCTGAGGGATTCGTCACCCAGCGCTCATCCATCGTCTGAGTTTGGCGCATGGACTTAACGTGCCCATCCACAAAGCCCCAATTGGATTGACCAGAGTAGCCGCCAATTGCACCTCGACCGTCGCCTGCTGAACTGCAATCGTACGTGATATACGACGGGTATACGGGCCATGATCGGATGTTGGCGCTGTAGTAGCGATAGTGACTACGATAGTTGAAGGCCGAACTCGTCATCCAGAGCCCGTACAAGTGGATCGTATTGGCCGGCATTGCGACCCGGCTCAGTGTTAGAGAGTCGCTGACAAAGGTGCCGGACGGATTTGCCAAGCCGTGGAGGCCGAAACAGAACAGCTGAGGTGGCTCAGCCGATGCATCGTTCCCCTTAAAAGTCCAGCTGTAGCTGATCGTAGCCCCGGGATTTGCGGTCTGACCGCAGATCTTTCTTAGGAACGGATCATTCGGGGCCTTGAACAGGTCCTGATTCTTAACATAAGGTTGCAGAGCATCCTCTGAGCCCTGAACTTGGTTTGTCTGAGACGTTACCTGCGCTCCATTCTGGATGCGATGGAACATGTCGTCATTGTCTCCCAAATACATTTGAGCAGCTAGCAATAGCTGCTTCATGTTGCTGAGATCCTGCGCCTTCTTAGCCGCATTTCGGGCTTGGGCAAAGACTGGGAATAGGATGGCGGCCAAAATCGCAATGATGGCGATGACCACCAAAAGTTCAATCAAAGTAAAGGCTCGTCGGCGAGCAGAATAAAGATTCATCGGTGAATGGCTCCAAGCATTAGTTTACAACGGATTCGCGCTGAATTTGCACGTGTCCCCCATGTAAACTCATCAACATGGCCTTTCGAAAGAAAACCGTGCGTGATGTGAACGTGACCGGGCTGAGAGTGCTCGTTCGATGCGACTTCAATGTTCCGTTGGAAAATGGACGAATTGTTGATGACCGACGCATCTCATCAAGCATTCCCACATTACAATTTCTAACGAAGGCCGGGGCGAAAGTGGTCGTCTGCAGTCACTTGGGTCGCCCGAAGGGGGTTACCCACGAGTTTAGCCTCGCGCCTGTTGCCAAATGCCTGAGTGAGTTGATGGGGCAACCCGTGAAGCTCGCGCCCGACTGCATTGGACCAGAGGTTGCCTCCATGGTTGCTCAGATGCAAGCTGGCGAAATACTGCTCCTCGAAAATGTCCGGTTCCATCCCGAAGAGGAAGCGAATGATCCCGATTTTGCAAAGTCCCTCGCCTCCTTGGCTGATCTCTTTGTGAACGATGCATTTGGGACCGCCCACCGGGCCCACGCCAGCACCGAAGGAGTCGCTCATATCATCCCCGGGGTCGCAGGATTCTTGATCGAGAAGGAGATCGAATACCTAGGCGGGGCCTTAGAGAACCCCAAGCGTCCCTTTATTGCAATTCTTGGCGGCGCCAAAGTCAAGGACAAGATTCCCGTCATCAAATCCCTCCTTCCCAAGGTTGATCACCTCATCATTGGCGGTGGCATGGCGTTTACTTTTCTCAAGGCCCAAGGCTTCGGAATTGGCAAATCGCTCTTTGATGAGTCCAACTTTTCATTTTGCCAACAACTTCTCGCCGACGCCGGGCCCAAGATTGCCCTTCCATCCGATGTGGTCGTGGCTAAAGAATTGAGCGACTCAGCGGCATCGCACCTCGTAAGCGCCGGCGACTTGGCCAGCGACGACATCGGCGCCGATATTGGCCCCGAAACGTGTGCCGCATTCACCAAGTTGATCAGAGAAGGGGGAACGATCGTGTGGAACGGGCCGATGGGTGTCTTCGAGATGGCTCCCTTCGCAGCAGGCACGAAGGCCATTGCCGAGGCCATGGCCGCATCCTCCGGTATAACGATTGTCGGTGGCGGTGATAGCGCGGCGGCGGCCGAGCAGTTTGGAGTCGCCGATAAAATGTCCCATGTCAGTACGGGAGGCGGGGCTTCTTTAGAGTTTCTGGAAGGCCAAATCTTGCCCGGAATCGCCGCCCTACAAGACCGTTCCTAGAGCCCCAACTCTCGACAAGTCTCAACCGGCAACAGCGACATCGGACTGCGGGGCGGTCCCACATCCAAGTCGCGATACTGGAGCACGGCCTTGGCCACCCGGATCGCGCCGTATTCGTTCATTGCGGCAATCGCCCGATCGGGATTATCTGCAGACAAAAGGGAACCGGGAGATGCCTGCAGCCCGCCCACCCGAAACTCATCCAGCGGTCCAGGCGAGACCGATACGCTACCAACGTGCGAAAGCTCATCTCGTGAGCCTTGCGTCAATTGAGAACTCGGATCAACGATGACCACCTGCATGGGGCCGAACTTAGCGACCGTGCGGAAATGCTGAACTAGTTCGGATTGGGTAAAGCTGCCGTAAACGGGCGGCATCAGTACGCAACCACTAACCCCATGTTGAGCGGCGTGTTGGGCCATGTCAGTTGCCATCATCGTTGTATTCGCGGTCACATTGGTCCAGACCGAGGTAGCCCCGGCGACCTCACGCATCGCGATTTCTAACACGTGCTTCCGCTCCCCGAGGGTGAGAGAAGCGAACTCGCCCAAATCGCCGCCAACAAAGATCCCGGCTGGCTGACTCGGTAACAGGAACCGAATCAGCCGAGCCAGCCGAACTTCGCTCACCTGCGATTGATCGTCGGTGAACGGAGTTACGAGGGGGATGATGGAATTAGTCAAAGACCAAGTAAGTCGTCGTTGTGATTGCCTTGTCGCCAAGCTGAACTCGGATTGGGATCGCTTGTAAGCCACTGAGCCCTTGAGGGCTCACCAGCTCAACCGCCATCTTCACCCTACCGCGCTCACGATAGATCTTGAAATCAGCATCATTGCCACGACGCAACGCCCAACCTTCGGGCACGTCAAAGTACATCTTGCCATTGAGTCGCCCCGTTGTATTTGAGCGAAGCGAGATGTCACCACGGATAATCCGCGGAGTTCCGACCTGACCCTTCTCAACCCGCAGATTGGGCAGGATGGTCAGAACGTCCGAAATCTCGTAGCTGGATTCAATCGTCGCGACATCTCCATTCGGCTTCTCAATCTTAGCCGCGAGACGGGTGTAACCAAGCGGGGCGTCCTTTGAAACGATGGCCTCATAGTCAAGAAACGCGCGCTTCTTCTTGTCTAGCGTCGGGAAAGGTTGCTGACGGCTACTCGTGAAGAGAGATGCAAATCCCAAGGTCCGCAAATCAACTCTCCCCAAACCATCTTC
>JADLGZ010000110.1 GCA_020849075.1 Fimbriimonadaceae bacterium
CACGGCCGACTCCGCGCGCTATTCCGTGCCCGCGAACCCGGTTGTCACCCAAGTGGCCCAAGTCGCCGCCGCCTCCCGCGAAGTCGAAAAGACGATCATGGGCCTGCGCACCGGCCAGTTTTCGACGACGCAAGCCCTAGGCGAACTCCAAAAGACGCAAATGCTCCTGTTGTCCGAAGGCCGCACCCAAGACGCCCAAGAAGTCACCATCGCGATGCGGGCTTTGCAAGGCGGCGACACCTCAGGCGCGCAGAAGACTCTGATGGGCACTGTAGTGCATTTGGATCAAGGCAAAAAATCCCCCTCGCCCTAGCGGGGAGAGGGGGTAGGGGGTGAGGGGCTCGTCTACCCGCCCAACGCTAACCGCCACCCGCTACCCGCTCACGGGGCAGGGGGTGAGGGCCCCATCTCTCCCCCTCACCCCAGTGAGGGGGCCGGGGGGAGTCGTCAGAACTTGCCGGAGTTTCATTCGAACATTGCCCGCTTGCATTCGACCATCGGGAGATTGTTCGCCCCCAAGGCCAACTTTCATTCGACCAAGCTCAGGTTTCATTCGACCGAGAAGACTTTTCGTTCGACCAATGGGCCCTCGGTCGCGACCAAGCGCAGCTTTCGTGCGACCGGGACAAGATTGTATTCGACCAATGTGAACTCGGTCTCAACGAATTCCGGGCCCAGACACTCGACTGCGGCGGCCGAGTGTGCCGCAGTTATTTGCGAAGTCTTTCAAACAAGCCGTTGATGATGTCCTCCCGAATGGCCAGCGGATTTACCTCCACGCCAAGAACATATCGGCAGGAAGGACAAGCGTGTGAGAAGCCCTTCCAGGTTTGCTGGAAACCGACATCCATTGTTATGTCCTCAGTTTGGACACTTCGAATAACTTGATCACACTTAGGGCACTTATTTAGATTAATCACAGGAGACTCGCTGCATGATAGGTTACCGTGCCGACGAGCCTAGGGAAAGGTATAACTTGCGGGTGCGGTCAATCTTTGCCTATCGCGTAAGGCGATGGTTCCAGGCATTGCTTCAGCTGGACGGCAAGGAACGATGGAACATTCTGCTCAAGAATTTTGGGGCGGTGACATTGCTCCAGGGTGTGACCTGGTACTACAAGGTCCATATACCGCTAAGCACGAAGACTCCGGGGCCGGTACCCCCTACTCCAAGTGACTCCCCGTTCTACATAGCGCTCGGAATAGCTTCCTTTGTCGGGGCGCTCCTGCTGTCTTTTAACGAAGCTGATGCAAAGAGAACCTCAATGGTGGGCGCATACCGGGCTAGATACTACGAGCTCATGGACGGGCTGGCAAACCACGCGTTACACCTGTTGAACAAGGCGGACGACAACGATTGGCGGTGCTCGATTTTTCAAGTAGCGCATGACAAACTTTGGCTCGTCGGCCGAGACTCAGCTAACAGTAATTACAACAGCCGTGGCACAAGGGCATATCCCCTTTCAGGCTTTGTCGGTGTGGCGTTTCGAGAAAGCGGTATGAAGTCGTCCAAGTTGCCAGACATCGGTCGCGACGCCGCCGATTACTTCTCAAAGCACGCCCGGTGCGGCTACACGGAGGAGATGGTTACAGCCCTGACCATGAAGAGCAGAAGCTACTACTGTAGAGGACTGCGAGCAAAGAACGACGCCCACGCCATTGGTGTCATCGTTGTCGAAACGTTGGACCACAGCGTCAACAGGAACGTGGTGCACAAGGTCGAAAACGAAGTTCTTGGTGGCCAATTCTACGAGGTCCTATGCGCGACTGTTAAGTCCTTTAGCGAGTTATTTAGCCCGACCGAAGACGAGCTTAAGAACGCGGGACTGCTCAAATGATTCAGTAGTCCTGACCAAAGTCCCCCGAGTAGAGAGAATTGGCGTCTGTTGCAGATTCGACGGCCGCTTGAACCGCACTAGCAAGTAGGTCAAGAACGCGTAGCTTATCGCCGATTTTCGCTACCGCATCAATGCGTCGGAAAGCGGACGGGTAGAGACGGGCGAACCGCACCAGCCCTCGCAGCTTTGGAACGGAATCGCTCAGGTGATGGCCGTGCGGGTCCACAATATCAGCAACTACATCGCCGTTCGCCTTCCGTGCGAAGAAGATGAAGTCGGGCCGCATGATCTTGTAGATGCCGCCAATCTCATAAGCGACCCCTAGTGCCTCCTGGGTGGCTCGCTGCGGATTACGATACCAAGCAACGAAGCCAGGGCGAGACTTCTCTCTCTCCAAAACATCGATTTCCCACGACGAGCCCCCCTCAAAAGGATAAAGCCCCGCGGCGTCCGCTAGTAGGTGGCCAGCCGCCAAAGGCAAGGTCGCCACGGTGCCATCGGGGTTCTTCGCAGAAGTCATTTGCATCCATTTCGTGGGTGGGATGATGCCAATGTTTTCCGGTTCTCGGCTCCACGAGATGAGCTCTTGATAGATCGCCTGCCTCTCATCTGACAAGTCCTTTATCGCAATGCGGTGCTCCGCCAACCACTTTTGCGCCAACTTCTCAGCCTCGGCCTCAAGGTATTCCTTGATCTCCGGAACTAACCCCAGCGCTCCAACGACCGTGCGTCCCTCCAGAATGCGCTCATCGGGGTCCGGCCCGTTTTCAGGATTATCCAGCGAGTTAACGTACGTTCGCGCCAGATCCGGGCTGATAATGCGACCTGCGCGGCGGTAGGCCTCGTCGATGACCGCGATGTCGGCGTCCTCGACAAAATCATTGTATGACTTGCCTTTTGTCGCTATGTCCACGGTCAGGGTTTCACCTTCAACGGTCAGGACATTGTCGCGCGCGGTCGCGATCTCATCGGCGAACCGAGTTCGTGCGGCATTGATGGCCTTATGAAGCTCCGCATGGGCGAATGCACCTGCCCCCTGAACGATGCGGTCCACGGCTAGCTCGTGCGCTAATGCCGTCAGACGCTTGATCGGCTTGGCTTCTTTCTTCGGCAGCGATTCCGATGGTAAAGCCTTGAGTAGCTCCCATACATCATCGGAGACCGCCGCGTTTCGTTCGTAATCCTGTGGATTGATCAGGACCCGGCGATTGGGCTGATTGCCGTCCTCTCCGTCGCCACCGCCTTTCGATAGGAGCTCGACCACCTGTTCAGCGGCTTGCCGGTTGAACTTCGGCAGGATGCAGTCGACCGAGTTCAGCCTGTCGTTACCGGGAATTCGTCGAGCCAATGGCGTACGCACCATTCGGCCCAACAATTGAGTGATGTGCGTCTTATCGGTAGCGGCGCGGAAGGATACAAACACTTCAGCCCTGGGGCAATCCCAACCCGTACTAATTGCGTCCTTTGCGATCAGCACCCTAATCTCGCTTCGCTCCTGGACATGTTCTGGCGAGACGTGAGGTACACGATGGCCACCAAAAGTCTGATGCGTATGATCCCCTAAGACATGGGCAAATGCGTCGTAGGTGAGGTTCGGCATCTCCTCCCCGATCACGTCCAAGTAGCGACCTATATCGTCATGATCCGGCGTATTGGGTACCTGCAACACCATTAGCGGGCTTACACCAGTGGCGAGCTCCTGCGCTGTTGCGTAGTCGTCCCAGGCAACCCCAATCTCGACTAAATGCCTGGCGGCTCTGCGAACGAGCACGGTTTCAAAGTCGCCCGTTTCAGCAGGCATATCCAAAACGATAGTGTCCTTAAGCAAGCCTGAAGCTTGCACTTTATCCGAATCAACCTCAACCGATGGGAGCATCGTATGCTTCTGGGACACCTCCATTGCTTTGCGGAAACGCTCGATCGTGGCCGAAATGCCCCAGACGATTGGCACTGGTGGCACATCGCCGGAGCCATTGATAAGGCGCGAGACGATAGTGCCCTTCTCTCTGAGGGTTGCCGAGGTTGAACCAAGCCCCCGGTGCGCCTCATCCAGCACAAGATAAAGCGTTAGATCCGGGTCGTTGATTGTGTTGCGTATCGTGTCCCAGATCGTGAACTGACGGTTATCGGGCCGGACATCTAACAGTGTCTCCTCGTCGCCCTCACTAGGCTCGTGCCCTCGAACCAGTAGGCTATTTTTGGAAAGTTTTTGCGTGTTGAGAAAATAGACTTTGCCTGGCCGAAACGCTTCCTGGCAAAATGTGTTCTCGACGACCACCAAGTCGGCATGATGGATGCGATCGCATGCTTCCAACAGTCGGAACCTCGTCTGTTCATTGAGCGAGGGGTCATCGCTAAACCAGAGGACAACCGCGCTCGGGTCGGCCTCAAAGTCGAAGTCATCGTTGCCCGCGAACAGGGCTTCGAATACGGCGGCCGCCATGACCGTTTTGCCCGCCCCGGTCGCGGCGGTCAGCGAGAATGCCGAGAGGTCCCCGTGTCTCGCGTCGCGCTGTGCTCTTGTAACTCGCTTCAATACTTCTGCGACAGCAGTCTCCTGGTAATCCTTGAGTGTGAACTTCATTTGGAGTCACCAGTGATTTGGAAGTTTCGCAGATATGATTCGTAGAGGCGAACCGGTTCTACCCCATCGGGTAGGTTGCGGGATATCGCCTGAAACCGCCTTTCGTCGTCGGTAACGACGAAAGCGATTCGCACCGTTGGCATTAGCGCCACGGCCGCACAAAAGTCGTCCGCTTTGTCGAGCTGATGAAGGAGCCCATAGGTTTCGACCACTGCATACCCGCTCGGCGGCGGTGTCTCGATGCGGCGCCCCCCTGATCCCGCTCGCATCCAGAGGAGTGGCGCAATCCTCTCGAACCCCCGGTCATGTGCCATTCCATGCGAACTTTCGTAGGTGAGCGTAAAGAACTCGGCATTTTCTTCGAAACCGTCCGCCATCGGAAACTCGTCGGTGAACTTGTAATCCCCCTCGATCGGCTCGCCATCGGGGGTTAGGCCCGTAATCGCCGCCTCGATTCGCGGCTTGGTGATGTAGTCGCAAATCCCCCACTTCTCCCACTCGGGGTCGCCCGGCCTCAGGTTGGAGAGCCGCAAGGCTCGTTGTTCGTCAGCCGCCACCTCGTTGTTCGTGACGCTGATGCACTGCCGCTTGCCCCCATCCTGTCGGTTCAGCCGCATGACCGCATGCGCGGTCGTCCCCGATCCGGAGAAAAAGTCGAGGACGACAGCGCTGGGCCGATTAGCGACAATGAACCGGAGGGTGTCTTCGACCGAGTAGAGTGACTTTGGGAATGGAAACTTACGGCCCGGAACGACCGACCGGAGCAGCGTCGAACCGTAGACGCTGGCATTGTGAGAGCGTTTGTTCCACAGAGTTCGTGGCCAAGCGTTTGACGCTGATTGGGTTTTGTAAATCGGATAACCGTATGCGTCGGTACCGCTCCTGACGACTTCCCCTCGCTCGATCTGGCTCCTAGTCCCAGACTTGAGGTAGGTGATTGCATATGTCCGTCCGACCCTCGCCATGCCGTCCGCCAGCGCCCGCACAAACGTTTCGCGTCCAAGTTGCCACCGGCCTTCGGAGCCGTCCGTTCGGATGGGCCACTTGACGATGTGCCGTTTTTCGTCAACGGTTGAGAACAACGCCATGTCCTCCTGCTCAGGCGGATATCCCACGTCTACCACCCTCCTTGTCTCCTTATCAATCACAATTGGGTAGAACATCTCTCTTCGCGACTGGCGGGTCGCGTCGGTGCCCCGGCGAAGCAAGCTGTCCCATGTGACGGGGGCAATATCCGTCTGGCCACCGCCATCCCCGCGCGCCTCTGCGTCGTCCGTTGTCGAAACCATTGGGTCGCCAGTCGGAATCACTTTTGCCCCGCCAAGGAATCCGAAAAAGACATATTCCTCCACCCGGGAAAAACGCCCGGGGCGCTGTGAGCCCTGCGGGGCAATAATCGTGCTCGCCATTTGGAAGGCCATTTCCGGAAAGATCTGCTGGAGCAAGAGACCTAGCCGCAGGTACTCCTTTTCATCGATCGTCACGATTAGAACTGAGTCTTGTGGGCGGAGGAGTTGCTTTGCGAGATGGAGCCGCCGTTCCATCATCGCTAGCCACTTGCTGTGTCGGTACGCGTCGTCCTCGTTGACGTAGTCGTTGTTGTATTTCCAATCCTTGTTCCGGGTGTTGTATGGCGGGTCGATGTAGATGGCGTCCACCTTGCCCCGATGGGTGTAGGTAAGAGCCTTCAGAACGTGAAAGTTCTCCCCGTTGATCACGGTGTGATAGGGCTTGTCGCCGCCCCGCTCAACCTTTCCCGTGCTCACCAGCCCCGGGAATATCTTGTCCTTGAATTCGGCAACAACAACGAGATCGGCAATTGGCACTTCATCCGTTTCTTGCTCCTTCTTGCCGAAGAGCTCGAGTTGAGCGTTCTTGCCCGAAAAGCCCTTAACCTTCCAAAGCCGCTGGTCCCCTTTCTTTGTGCTGCCCCGGGGGGGCAGGATTCGAACCTTGTCCCCCTTTCGAATTGGGCGATTGTAGAGTTCCACCGCCTCGGGACGGTGCCGCTCAAAGTTGAGCCCAAACTCGCGGCGTTCTTGCAACAACTTGACTTCGCGTTCCAAGTCCGCGCCAAGTTGCTTGTCCAGCCGCTTCGCGTTGGCAATCAGATCGGTTAGGCGCGACATGGACGTGCCAAAACGGTACCCCAATGGCCGGCGGCACCGTTGCGCTCCTAAAGTATTTCTGTCAGCCGTCCGACAATGCCAATGGGGGCGGCTTGTCGCCCAGGAGAATACGAAAATGCCAAATGCATTCGATAAATATAGCGATAGCGGCCTACAAACAAAGGTAGCCGCCATGACCAGTCAGCTCATCGAGAATCCACTCGACTGGGGGTTGACCCTGGACCAGGTGGAAGAGCTGCAGGATGCGAACACCGCGTTTGAGCTCACCATTGCCACCGCGGAAGACGCCACGCAGCTGAAGCTTGCGGCGAACCAGAACAAGTTCGCATCGCGCGCGGAGTTGCTGACCATTTTGGGCAGCTTGACTCAGCGTGTTTATGGCGATCCGAACGTGGACGATGCGCAGCTCGCGAAGGGCGGCTTTAGTCCTCGCGCGACTCGCTCGATCAGCACGC
>JADLGZ010000111.1 GCA_020849075.1 Fimbriimonadaceae bacterium
GGGAGTCCACTGCATATTCTCTTGGGGCATGCAGTATGCGCAACGGAAATTGCACCGATCCGTTACGGAGATTCTTAGATAGTTATGCCGCCGCCCAAAGCGATCAGTTAACGGCGGGCGACTTTGCGACATCGTCATTTCGGAATCGGTCAACTATCCTTCTTGCGGCGGTTAACCAATTCAGCTCGCCGAGGGTGGTTGCCGTCACCTTGTCTACGAAGTTCCATGGCCTCAGATTCCGCCTCGATATCTGAGATACGAGTATTACGCTCAATTTCTGGAAACATGACGCGCTCTTCCCAACGGATATGGTTGTGAATCAGGGTGCCGAGCTGGACCATTTCGACATCTTGCAGGTCGGCGGTCCTTGCCTGATTGATCCATGAGCGAATCTCCTCGTGCTCTTCGAGCATCCTGTGCGCCATGTCGGCGGGGGCAAGGGGGGCCAACAGCCTTTCTTCCTCCAGAAAGTGGTCCTGCATTTCGTCATCCCAGAGGCGAATCAACGCAGAGATCGTGTCATGACCGGGGTGTTCCTTCAAGTGGGTCGCCGCAACAAGCCCACTGTAGTGATCTCGGGAAAATGGTTGTAGAACGGGGTGTCGCTTCACTGTGTTTGACCTACCGGTTCGGCTTCATTGAGTAGGAAGTCAATTACATCGATTGCTGAGTAATTTGTAGCTCCGGGGCGGAGAAACTGAGAAATGTTTGCTACATCGTCCCCTGACGTAACGATGGCTGGCTCGGAACCTCCATGTCTGACTTGCCCCAGCCCGACCGTGGCCATCAGGGCATTGCACAGGCACTTTCTGCACTCAGTATTCGCAAGCTCCCCCCCTTTCTTCAGGTAGTCCTCAATAGGTTCCGCACCGCAACGATAGCCCAAGCTACCGTCCTCGCGCCGGTAGAGTTCACGGAGGTAGCCGAGGTCACACTTCCTTTGGCGGTTCCTGTAGATGCCCTCGTCAGAAAGAGTGTTCGGTGTGTCTACGACCTTGAAGGGAAAGCCGGTGGGTGAGGCATAGGGGTCGGTAAAAACCCGACAGTCATTGTTTAGACTCTGCTGGATCACCTGTTGCTTGATAACTGGGTCCATGCCTGATTCATTGCAGTATGCGAAGGCGGTGCCTACCTGGATTCCGTGAGCACCCGCCGCACAAGCGTCGGACAGTTTGGTAGGGTTCCCATACGAGCCCGCCAACCAGAACGGGAGCCCAAGGCTCCGAACTTGTTCCAAATCAACGACGTCACGCGGCCCATACACCGGCTCGCCTGCCTCGCTTATCGTCATTTGTCCCCGTGGCGGTGCATTATGGCCTCCCGCTGTCCAGCCTTCCACAACAAACCCATTGACCTTTCCGGTGCACTTCCGAGCGAGAGTTGTAGCAAGGGCTGATGAAGAAACAATCGCGATAAATTGAGGGCGAGGCAAGGGCTGGGCGTTGGGTGGGGAATACTCTCGTGGGTCAAAGTGGCTGACAAACTGCTCTCCGGCCCGTGCCCCGGAAACATCCAGATTTAGTTCCACCGGATTTAGTGCCGCTAGCTCGTCAAGAATGGCCGGGATTGCTCGAGGAATTCCGGCTCCCATGAGGACAAAATCTACTTTGGCCAGCATTGCGCCAAAGAGCGTTGGCAAGGTCGCTATCTGGATCTTCTCGAGGAGATTGATCCCAACGAGGCCGCCGTGACCCCGCTTGGCGAGGTAGACCTCCGCGAAGTTGGCGACAATGATCAGTTCAAGTAGAGCCTTTGTTGGGCGTATGGATGGCAATGGTTTCGACTTGAAGGCCGCATCAGGTTTCTTTCCGCCAGCAATAAAATAGCGGGCAGCCACACGCTCCGCGATTTCGCGGATTGGGAACGCATCTAGGGCCTCACGGAGATAGCCTCCAATGTCACCAAGTTGAAGCCGACGGGCAAAAACCGCATCCATGGCGGTGCCCGAGACGACCCCCAGTTGCTGTCGTCGAGATACAGCGGAGGCAAGGTTCCATGATGAGACCGCCACTCCCATCCCGCCCTGAATGATTCTTGGATACTCCACGATTTATTCACCGTACAATCACTGAACGGTGCCTACCATTCTGCAAGCTCAGCGGCTTGCATAGTATGATGAAGATCATAGGACTCATGCAGATTCCGCTTAATGTCTCCAAGCAACCCAAGCAGGCAGGACTGGCGTGAGCGAACGGCAGTTCTACATTGATCCGAGTCGCTGTATTGGTTGCAATGCATGCGTGGCCGCATGCGCGGAGTGCGACACGCATGCGGGGATCTCAATGATCCACCTTGAGACCATTGAGCGCGGGGATACCGTACAAACAACTCCGATCATCTGCATGCACTGCGAAGAGCCTGCTTGTGCAGCAGTTTGCCCGGCGGATGCCATCAAGAGGACGCCAGATGGCGTTGTTCAGAGTTCCCTGAAACCGCGTTGCATCGGGTGCTCCAATTGCGTCTTTGCGTGCCCGTTCGGAGTGCCAAAATATCTGCCTCAGATTGACCAGATGATGAAATGCGATATGTGTTACGATCGCCTTTCAGTCGGGAAGAAGCCTATGTGCGCAACCGTATGCCCGTCGGGAGCCTTAACGTTTGGAACCCCCGAAGAGATCGCCGCTAACCGGAGCGGAACACCGATCAACGAGTTTGTATTCGGTGGTCGAACGATCAAGACCAAGGTCAATCTGATGATGCCTCATGGCACGAAACGTATGGAGGTGAAGTCCGATGTCACCATTCGAAAATCTGACCTCATGCAGAAGGCAAGGACGAGCTGATGGACTCTGAAGTTAACAATGAATTTCCGGTTGATTGGGAAGAAGACCACTACTTCAGCCGTCGAGAGTTCTTTAAGTTCGTAACGCTTGCGAGTGGGGGTCTGGCCATGGGCTCCGTCGCCTTGGCTGCTTGGACAAAGCTTCCCAAGGGAACGATTGAGTTTGAGCCGGCACCAATCGCAAAGGTAAATGACCTAGCACCAGGGAAGGCCCTCGCCTTCAGTTACCCTCGTCCGAGTGACCTCTGCATCTTGGTTCAAAAGCCTGACGGAGAGTTCGTTGCTTACTCACGGCGGTGTACCCACCTATCTTGCCCCGTAGATTATCAAGTCGAGAATAACCGGCTTTACTGCCCTTGCCACAATGGAGCATTCTCAATTGATGATGGGCATGTCTTGCAGGGCCCGCCCCCTCATCCCCTTCCCAAAGTCGTCGTTGAAGTGCGAGGCGATGAGATCTGGGCAACCGGCGTGAAGCACACAGAGGAGGGCTCAGGTGAAGCGCACTAATCTCCTCCGCCAGCGCCAGCAGTCAACGGTCTTTGTTGCACTCTTGCTGTTCAACATGCTCCTGATCCTGATTCAGTTATGGCTCTTTGTTTCGGTTTTGGAGAACCTCATCGCGGGAGATTCCCAAATGGCAGTCCCGGGCGCAATAACCAGTTTGGTGATCTTGGGCGTCAATATCTGGATGCTGAGGGGCATCCTAAATATTGATAAAGGTAGCTAGGGGCTAGTCGTCGGCTTCGCCGGGTTCCGAAGGTTGGTCTGTTGGGGCATCCGTGTGGCCGGGTCGGTTGGCATGAGCCGCTTTCGCCGTTTGTGAATGCTGGCATACGCCAGCCCTCTAGATCCGCTCGCGATGGACCGCGTTGCCCCCTTTGGGATCAGGGCGGTAAAACTAGGAGCGAGGGCGAACTGAGACCCGTCAACGGTGAGTGTGCCATCGCCTTGAAGGACGATGATCAAGACATCTACCTCCGAGTTAACGTGATCAACGACTCCTTCACCTGAGTTCCAATTGACTAAGCTGCAGTCTAAATCATCGGTTTCAAATGCCCAAAGCGCTCCGCTACCGGTGCTGGAGCCAAGGACCTCCAATAAGGCGGCATGCTTGACTTGGTCAGCCAACATAGGGCGTACCTTCTATGGCGGCCGCCTGATTGAGAGAGATCAGCTTCCGCTTTTCAACGGGGGAGATATCCTGATGGGGCCCAAAGTCCATATCAACTTGTTTCATCACCACCACAAGATCATCGTGGTGCATTTTTGATTCATAGGGAAGACCCGACCGGAGGCAATTCACCTGGGCTCCGCCAGCCGCTTCTTCTTTGTAATAGGCAACGCCAAGATGAGCAGTCCGCTGGATAACGTGGAATAGCTTGCCAAACGGCATGTACAAAAGGAGAATGACGACCGTGAAAGCATGCAGTAGCGAAAGGAAGGCAAAGTTGGAGCCTTCCATCATGCGATAGCTCGCCGTAAGCATGAGGCCCGTTACCGAGACGGCAAAAAGCAAGAACAGCGGAATGAGGTCATTCGCAAGGGACTGCACCGCCTGGGCTCCCGCCTGGAAAAGCCGTCGATGCATAGCGATTCCGACACCAATCAGTACGAAAACCGCACTGAAGTTCAACCCGTTGAAGAAAAGGAAGGCAAGAATACTATCAGGAGGAAAGCTAAACTGCTTCATCCCCATAAATTCAACAACATAGTCCGACCCATTGGGAGCAATTCCAAACTGCACCCAGCCCCAACTTAAGGGGAAGGTAATCGCAAAAGCGATCAAACAGCCCCAGGCTAGGCAAAGGTGGGCTAGCCATCGGCTTCGGCTTCGTCGCTCAATGAATTTTTGCGCTACGATGGTGTTCCAAAGGAGGATCGCAAACTTGCCGAGGTTGCGGACGAGGCTCCTCGGACGAGCGAATAACCTCCAGCCCGACCGAAAGTAAAGCCACGTTTGTGGTCGTTGAATCCACATAAGGTAACGATAAAAAATCGCAAAAGCCGCAAAAATCGTGGCCGCAGCATAGGCGGCGAGGGGCCGATCGAACCTGTCCAGCTTTCCTGAACCAAAATAAATCCCTAAAGCAACTAGGACTGCCGCGATGGTTCCGCCAGTAAAGGCAATGAGCGTATGTTTCCGGTTCACTTTTCTCTTGCCTCCTTCTCGTTTGGCCAGATTTCTGCGCAACCGATCCTGAACCCTTTGCACCACTGCGGAAATTGTCTCTGCATGTCATTCACGGCATCTCAATTATAGTTCAGGTTCGACTTGAGGTTGTGCGGCGATGATAATATGATCTCATGATAGAGGGGGTTGTCCTGACCGGTGGAGCGAGTCGGCGGATGGGAGCGGTAAAGGCGCACCTAATGATCGGGAGGGAGACGGTTGCCGAGCGTACTGCAGGGCTCCTTGCAAGGCATTGCACTCAGGTTACTATTTTGGGGCGAGAACCAATCGGCCAATACCACTTTCAGCCCGATATCGAAGAGTTTTCGGGTCCACTGGTTGCCTTATCGGCTTTTAGCCCAACCGTGGAATGGGTCTTTGTTGCAGCTTGTGACATGCCAAACTTCGACGAAAAACTCATCCCGTTCCTGGGGTCACTTCGAATGGGTTACCAAGCGATCGTGCCCGAGATAAATGGTCACGCCCAACCCCTGTGTGCGCTCTATGCCTCTGAGGCATGGGTCTACCTCAACGACGCGATCGCTGAGGGAAAGCGAAGTCTCATGGGATGGCTGGATGCTCTTCAATGCCGTTTTGTGGGAGAAGAAATCATGCTGGAATCAGGGATTGATCCTCAGACTCTGGTCGGGGCAAATTCGCCGGAGGAATGGGCAAAACTAACAAATCAGGCACCTGAGCACTAGGTCAGTAGCAACTCACTGAGCGAGGCAGGGTCTAAGACGGTGATCATCTGGCGGTCAGTCTTGACGATTCCCTCCTTCTGCATTTTGCTCATGATGCGGATGGCCGTTTCCACCGTTGTTCCCGCCATTTCCGCGAGGTCCTGCCTCGTTAAAGGGACAACGATCCGGGTCCCAAGTTTCTGTGGCTGACCATATGAGTCCATCAGGATGAGGAGTACCGCTGCCAATCGTTGCTCCATACGACCCATTGACATTCGGGCCATCATATCTTGGGCTCGTCGTAATCGGGGGCCAAGGGTGCGGAGGATGTGGTCTCGTAAGTTGCTTGATGAATTATAGATCTCAAGAAACGAGCGCGTCGGAATCTTCAGGTACCAAGTCTTGGTTACGGCAACGGCAGACAAAGGATATTCTCGTCCCTCAATCGCCACTAGAAGGCCGAAACACTGCCCTGGGCCCAATAGTTCAAGGGCCACCTCCGTGCCATGAGGGGTATGCCTTGTCATCTTGACAAAGCCGGTGCCGACAACGGCTAAGTTCTGCGAAGGAGCGCCGGCCAGCCAGATCACTTCTCCTCGATCGGCATAGGCCATAAAACCCTGCTCAAGGATCGTGCTCCGCTCTTCAGGAGTCAGCGCGTTGAGAACAGAGCAGGACTCTAGTACAGCCTTGATTGATGGCTTTTGCAGGGGGACATCCAAGTCAAACGGTAGGTTACTCGACATTGACGGCTACTGGCTGGCGCCGAGCCAACATTAGGCGGGTCACATGTACTCCCCAGATACCAAGTCCTACTAACTCAATGAATCCCGTTACGCCCATCGGGGCGAATGCTCTGGGCGAGTAATCGGTCGCGATCTCGAGCACGACACGGCAGATATTCCCAACATTAACCAGTAAGAACACGCTCCATAGGCCAGGGAGAACTCTCTCGTTGAGGTCATTCATTCGTGCCACGACATGAGCGCCAAAACCAAGAATCATTTGGGAGATGAATCCGACAGTGACCGCATGTCTGATGGCACCTGTATAGGCGTGCGAGAATGGAGCACCCGTGATCCTGAGGTGGAGGGGTTCTAGGATCAACAACAGACCCGAAACCAAGAGCCAAGCGTACGCGCCTCGAATGAACTTATGAGATCGGAACTGCTCGGACAGTGGTTCGAAAATGCGCGTTGAGGAGACAAGAAGAATAGCCGCAATGGCGAGGAGCACACCGCCAGAGAAGTATAGGGCCTGCGAGCCAGGGGCAAATCCTTGGTCGTAGGCGATTATCCAACCTACGGTTCGCATGAGAAGGCCCAAGGTCCACAGGATGAATCCGGTTTGCCCCAGAGCGGCATTACCTTCCTTTGCACCGAAGCATGAGTGAAGCTTGACTAAAGACACCCCAAAGATCATCATTGCGACAAACCCAAAGAACTGTGCCTCTCGGAGAACGGGATACCACTTGGCGACAAAATCGATGGATTGCAGTTGGTTGGCTTGATGCGAGAAAAAGAAGACAAAAGGTTCGGCAAAGGAGACAACAACGAGCCAAAGGAGTGAGGCGAAGACGAACGGAATCTGCCATGTCAGCCCAGTGCTGGATCGATGGCGAGTATAGACAACATTGAACAGGAAGATGGAAACTGCCAAGGCCTGCAGGGTGCAGGCAAGGACCCCGACAGGAACCCACAAGTCACGGTTGGACATCACCATGGGCTCAGCGACGAATCGAA
>JADLGZ010000112.1 GCA_020849075.1 Fimbriimonadaceae bacterium
ACACTGAGCGTACGATCACGATGATTGAACGGGTCTTCGCGGACTTCAAGAACACGGGAACGGTCTTGCAGAGTTACTTGAAGCGCTCCATGGATGATACGCGGCGGATGGTCAAGCTTGGTGCGCGTGTGAGGGTGGTGAAGGGGGCGTACCTTGAGCCAGAGTCCCTCACGGTCGGTGATAAGGGGGCTACGGATCGGCAATACATCGAGATGGCGAAAATCTTGATGGCAGAGGGTAATTACCCGGCGATTGCAACCCATGATGAAAAGATTATTCTGGCCCTGAAGTCGTGGGCGAAAGAGAACGGGATCGAAAAGGAACGTTTTGAATGGCAGATGCTCTACGGCATCCGGCGCGACCTCCAAGATTCCCTCCATGAGGAGGGTTACAACGTGCGGGTTTACATTCCGTTTGGCGATAGCTGGTACCCCTATTTCACCCGCCGACTGGCCGAACGGCCCGCCAACATGTGGTTTATCTTGAAAGCGATGTTCCGCAAGTAGGTAAGTAGTACACTGGGGGTATCCCATGATGTACTCGCTGGATTCGAGCCAATGCCGAAATTACGACCTATCGTCCCGGCGCGAGTGGATTCTCACCAATGGTCTTGGAGGGTACGCCATGGGCACAGTCGCGGGGAGCAATACCCGTCGGTATCACGGGCATTTGGTCGTGGCGGATCCTGCGCCAGCATACCGGCTGGCCTTGTTGGGTGGTGTTGAGGCCTATGTTCAAGGAGATGCGAATCCAATTGGCATTAGTTGCCATCAATATCAGGGCGCGGTGAATCCGGAGGGGCATCACACGCTGGAGAGCTTTTCGGTCACCAAGACTTGGGCGCTTTGGCGACACCGAGTGGCAGGGATGAACGTTGAGAAGCGCCTTGCCATGCACCGAGGAGTCAATGCCTGCACGATCGAGTACTGCAACACGGGTGATGGCCCGATCGCCTTGCAGCTACGGCCCCTTGTGCAACACAAATTTTATCATGAGAACTTTCGTTCGGATGATGCGTACCCCCACGTGCAGGCATTCCCAAAGGACCGCACTATCGTGGAGCACGAGGGACGCACCTTATTGTTGCGACACGATCGGGCCCAGCGATTACCCGCGGTTGGTTGGTACTACCGATTTGAGTATTTGCGGGAGCTAGAGCGGGGTTTGGAAGGTCGCGATGACTTGTTTTGTCCTTGCGAATTGCGCTATGAGTTAGCCCCCGGGGAGTCGGCGGTGCTGGTCGCGAGTCTTAACGATGAGGTGGACCCTTGGACTGATTGGTCGGAGCCGCCGAAGGATCCAAGCCTTGCGAGTCATCTGAAGGACGCAGCTGAGCGATTCTTGGTTGAAACGCCGACCCGGACGTCGCTGATCGCGGGCTATCCATGGTTTACTGATTGGGGGCGGGATACGATGATCTCGCTTCCTGGGATTTGTCTCCATACGGGCCGGGTAGAAATGGCGAGGCAGATCATCTTGGACTATGCCAAGCAGATGAACCAGGGCCTTATACCGAACCGCTTCGTGGATGATGGTGAGGAACCGGAGTTTAACACGGTGGATGCCACCCTTTGGTTTGCCAATGCGGCCTACAAGACCTTGGAAGCAGGGTGGGACGAAGCTTTTGCCAAGAAGGCGATGAAAGCCCTGCAAGAAATGTTCAAGTGGCACATGCAAGGGACTCACTACGGCATTGGTGTTGATCCTGATGATGGGCTTTTGAAGCAGGGAACTGAAGGGGTCCAGCTGACTTGGATGGATGCCAAGATTGGGGACTGGGTTGTGACGCCACGGCATGGCAAGCCGGTTGAGATTAATGGTCTGTGGATCAATGCATTGCGCGTGATGGAGTGGTTAGCGGGCAAGCTGAAAATGGATCCCAAGCCTTACAAGGAGGCTGCAAATAGAGCGGAAGGGAATTTTGATGCCAAGTTCTGGAAGGAAAGTTTGGGCTATTACATGGATACGGCGGACCCGGACGATGCTTCGCTACGCCCAAATCAGCTAATCGCGATGGCATTGCCGTTCGGCCCCGCCAAGGGGAAACGGGCGGAGGCGGCCCTGGCGGTCATTAGCCGGGAGCTCTTAACCCCGGCGGGCCTTCGAACGCTCGCCCCGGACGATGTCAAGTATCGTGGTCGCTTTGAGGGGCCGCTCGCCGAGTTGGATGCGGCCTATCATCAAGGAACGGTATGGCCTTGGCTGATGGGACCATACGTTAGCGCGATGGTGCGCCTGACGGGCGATAAAGTCGAGGCGAGGCGATTGCTGAAGAATGCGAAAGACCTGCTTCATGAGTATGGGTTAGGGGGTATTGCCGAAGTGTATGATGGTGATAAGCCCCGGAATGCCGGCGGTTGCCCTTGGCAGGCGTGGAGTGTTGCCGAATGGCTTCGCGCGTGGGTGGAAGATGCGGATGGGAAGTAGGCGCATTTAGCCGATTTGCCCCGTCTTTTCCTTTTGCCGATCTCCCTCAAGAACCTGAATGAAGCCCTTTGTCCACGTCCACAACCACACCGAATACAGCCTCTTAGACGGGGCGAATCGGGTCACGGATTTGGTAGCTCGGGCTCAAGAGCTGGAGCAGCCAGCTCTCGCTATCACCGATCATGGCGTGATGTTTGGGGCGATGGAGTTTTACTTTGAGTGCCAAAAGAAGGGCGTAAAGCCGATCATCGGCATGGAAGCCTACATGGCCCCGAATGGTCGCCACAAGAAGAGTGGTCGGGAGGAGAATGAGACCTTCCACCTGCTCTTGTTGGCAAAGGACTTGGCGGGCTATCGTAACCTTTGCAAATTGCACACGGTGGCCGCGCTCGAGGGCTTCTATTACAAACCTCGGATTGACCATGAGATTTTGCGCGAGCACGCGAAGGGATTAATTGGCACGAGCGCCTGCTTGGGGAGTGAAGTTTGCCAGGCCCTGCTTCGGGGGGACTATGAGGGTGCCCAGCGGACGGCCGCAATCTACAAAGAAATCTTTGACGAGGGTTCGTTCTTTATAGAGCTGCAGGATCATCGTTTGCCGGAACAAGCCCAGATCAAGCCGCACCTAATGCAGATCGCAAAGGAGCTTGACCTTCCGCTGATTGCAACCAACGATGCCCATTACCTCTGCCGGGAGTCGAGCCAGATGCACGATGTATTGCTCTGTATTGGTACAGGGGCATTGGTCAGCGACGATCGCCGTCTGCGGTTCGAGACGAATGAGTTCTACTTGAAGTCGGCGGATGAAATGGCGGCCCTGTTCCCCGATGTTCCAGAAGCATTGGGGAACTCGATGCATATCGCCGAGATGTGCAACTTGGAATTGGGTAAGTTGGAGGCCCCGATGCCCACGCCGCGCCTGCCGGAGGGCCTTGATAGCATGACCCATTTGGCGCAGTCAGCCGAAAAAGGCGTGCGCGATCGCATGGGGAAATTGGACGAGCGAGCCGCGGAACGCCTTGAATATGAACTTGGCGTCATTAAAAAGACGGGCTATAGCGATTACTTCTTGCTCGTACAGGAGTTCACAACGTATGCGCGTCAGAATGGAATTGCGTACGGGGCAAGGGGTTCGGCGGCGGCTAGTTTGGTCTCGTATGGACTTGGTATTACGGATGTTGATCCGCTGGAATACGACCTGACATTTGAGCGCTTTTTGAACCCAGAGCGAGTGTCAATGCCGGACATTGACATGGACTTTGAAGATGAGCGCCGTGACGAGGTCATCAAGTATGTCGTGGACCGATTTGGGCAGGAGCAGGTTGCCCAAATTATTACCTTTGGGACAATGGGCGCAAAAGCCGCGATCAAGGACGCCGGGAGAGTCCTTGGCTATGCGCCGGTTGAGACCGACCGGATCTGCAAGACCATCCCGAATGCACCCAAGGTTACGCTGGAAAGTGCCTTGAAGGATAGCCCGGAGTTTCGTCAGATGGCCGAAATGGACCCAAAGGTGGCTCGGCTGGTGGAGGTCGCCAAGGGCATTGAGGGCATGGCTCGGCATGCGGGAGTTCATGCTGCCGGTGTTGTGATTTCGGGTGATCCTCTTACGGATTACATTCCCCTATACAAGGGTTCAGATGGGCAGTCCGTGACCGCCTTCGAGATGGGGATTCTGGACAAGATCGGCCTCCTCAAGATGGACTTCTTGGGGCTTTCCAACCTTACCGTGCTCAGCCGGGCAGTCCACCATATTGCCAAGAGCCGACCGGATGAGCCTCGGATTGACTGGCTCCGCCTCCCCCTAGATGATGCCAAAACCTACAAGTTGTTAGGGAAGGGCGACACGGTGGGCGTATTCCAACTCGAATCGGCGGGGATGCGCCGAAACATTATTGAGCTTAAGCCGAACAGCATCCGCGAATTGGCGGCAATGGTGGCCCTGTATCGTCCCGGTCCGATGGACCATATCCCTCGCTACATGGATGGTAAGTTTGGCCGTCGGGCGATTTCCTACCACGACGAGCGGATGAAGCCGATTCTCGAGGAGACCTACGGCGTGATCGTTTACCAGGACCAAGTGCTGAAGCTGGTTCAGGCACTCGGAGGCTTTTCCCTGGGTCGTGCCGACATTCTCCGCCGCGCCATGAGCAAGAAGGACTTGGGAGAGATGAAGTCCATGCAGGCCGAGTTTGAAGCGGGTTGTAGCGAGCGGGGGATCAGTAAGAAGGTTGCCGAAGAGGTTTGGGAACTGCTGCTGCCCTTTGCCGGCTATGCCTTCAACAAGGCTCATGCGGTCTGTTACGCTATGTTGGCCTATCAGACTGCTTACCTAAAGGCAAATTACCCAACCGAGTACATGGCTGCTCTGCTTGAGGTCTACCGGGAGAAGGAAGATCGGGTGACGAGCTTCGTGGAAGAATGCCGCCGTAACCTGATCGCCGTGATTCCACCCGACATTAACAGGTCCGGATTGAGCTTTGAGATTGAGGCCAATGCCCCCAAGGGGTGGGATGGGGCGATTCGATTTGGTCTTGCCGCGATCAAGGGAGTGGGCGAGAAGCTAGTAGAAGGCATCCTCGCCACCCGGGAGGCGGAGGGGCCCTTTACGCACCTGTTTGAGTTTTGCGAGCGTGTTCGGGGCGCTGGCCTCAACCGGTTGTCATTGGAGGCCTTGATTAAAGCGGGGGCTTTTGACGGTATTGGCCGGAACCGAAACAGCCTATTGGAAGTAGCGGATGGGGCCATTGCCTGGGCCGACAAGACCATACGGCAACGCGAGGCGGGGCAAGACTCGCTCTTTGGTGAGGGAAGCGGGATGGAAGAGGAAGCCATTCCAGAGTTACCGGAGCTTCCGGCTCCATCTAGGGCTGAACTGCTGAACTGGGAGAAGGAAACGATGGGGATCTATGTTTCGGATCACCCACTTCGTGGACTAGAGCGCGCCATTCGGCAAGCCAGCAACACCAATTGTGGTCAAGTTGCCGAACTAGAAGACGGCACTAATGTGCTCCTTTGTGGGGTCATTGCTGGAAAGCGAGAAATCATCACGAAGCAGCGGGGCGAGCGCATGGCGACCATAGTTCTTGAAGACTTTAGTGGACAAACCACTTGTACGGTTTTCGCCGCTACCTTTGCCAAGGTCAACCATCTTTTGGCTAAGGACTCGGTCGTTGTTATTAAGGGGGTGGCAAACCTGCGCCAGATGCGAAATGGCGGGGATCCCACGATGGAAGTTCGCGTTGAAGAGGTCTCGCCCTTCGAGGCGCCTAAGGAGATCGAATTGAACGACGAAAATGCTTCGGGCACGGTCGTCGTCAGAATTGGAGCGGCGAAGCGTGATCAATTGATTCGGATGCGCGAACTCATCGAGGCACAACCCGGCGACTACCGGGTGGTGCTGGAGTTCGGTGGCGCGGAGCGCCTCGATCCGGTGGAGCTTATCCACCGGGTAGCGTACAACGATGGTTTGAGGCAAGGACTGGAGAGTTTGATTGGGAAAGGAGCGGTGGACATGATTCCGAGGAGCCCCACCCGAGTGAATGGGGACGACGTCCCGACGCAGGAAACTGAAAGTGCCCGTGAGCCCGTTGAAGCGTCATAATCCTCAAGTTCATGATCAAACCTGCCCTCGCTACCTTGCCGTTTTTTATCGCGGTTTCGGCTTATGCGCAAACCAGCTTTGACCGCGAGGTGTGCGATATCACCCTTCTCCAGACCGCGGAAGTAAAGACTGAGTTAAAGGTTACACAGACTCAGCGAGATCGAATGAACTCGGCCTCCTCAAGCTACAACACGGTGGCAAAACGGATTGAGGACAAGCTTCG
>JADLGZ010000113.1 GCA_020849075.1 Fimbriimonadaceae bacterium
CCAAGCGATTGGTAATGCAACGATGCAGAACGGTGACGTGGACAACTCAGGCGAAGTAGATGCGGCTGATATTGATCAAGTCATATCTGCGTTCGGCAATATGGGCGACAACGTTGAAGACGTTGATGTCTCAGACGAAGTTGATGCGGCTGACATTGATATTGTCATTGCCAACTTCGGCGGCATGGACGACTAAGTCAGAACCTCCAACTGATCACAAGAAGGGCCCCAGGAGAAATCCTGAGGCCCTTCACTTGGGGCTTAGAGGATAGAGTCGATAAACTTCCGACTTTGCGGATCGAGCTTATCGATATCGGGAACCTCAAAGCGGTTATGGTCAATATCAACAAAGACCAACTGGCGCTCACCGAGCCACTGAGCATTCTCCTGGAGACTCTGAACGACAAAATCGCGCTGCCCACGCTCGGTGATGACGGTCCAATAGGTTGCGCCGAACTCCACCTTCGCCGAGACGATTTTGTGGACTGTGCTCGTCAAGTAGCGGCGATCGAGCTCGCGTTGGATCACCTCTTGATTCTCTTGGCTCAAGGAATCCACGGCAGGAACGAGAAGCACCTCCTCACCCTTCGAATTCATGAGCCCAAGCAGTTGGCCCGGGTGACTCAAGGGAGCCGCCCAACGAGGTTCGATCTGCACGACACTGTACTGGTCGCCGACAGTCATCCGTAGAACGTCTTTTGGTTCATGAAACAGTTTGATATTGTCTGAGGTTGGGGTAATCACTTTGCTGCCTCCGCTTGGCCAAGGTCGAATCCAATGATCTCTTGGATCTCGGACTGAGTTTCTACGAGCTTCGAGAACACGCCTTTCTTCTCCATGAGTTCTTCGTGGGTCCCGACTTCCACAATCTTTCCCCGGTCAAGGACGATCAAGCGATCGGCATTCCTGAGCGTGGAGAGACGGTGGGCAATGGCAAAGGTCGTCCGACCGGCTACAAGCCGCCCGATCGCTTCCTGGATTTGCTTTTCGGTCTCGACGTCAACACTGCTGGTGGCTTCGTCGAGGATAAGAATGCGCGGATCGTGCAAGATCGCACGCGCGATACTGACCCGCTGACGTTCACCGCCGCTTAGCTTTGCCCCGCGCTCACCCACCATTTGATCGTAGCCGTCGGGCTTCATCATGATGAAGTTGTGGGCATTTGCTGCCCGAGCGGCTTCCACGATCTCTTCCATCGTCGCGTCCGCTTTGCCGTAAGCGATGTTCTCGGCAACGGTGCCATTAAAGAGGAAGGGTTCTTGCAGAACGATGCCAATTTGCCTACGTAGGTGTTGCAGTTCGATCTCGCGGTAGTCAAGGCCATCTATCTTAATGGAACCAGAGTCCGGCTCATAGAATCGGGCAATGAGGTTGATCGTTGTTGACTTACCGGCGCCGGACTTTCCAACGAGGCCAATCATCTCGCCCGGTTTGGCAACGAAGTTTATGTCCTTCAATACGGGGTTTGACTTGTCGTAGCCGAAGCGGACATCTTCGAAGTGGACCTCACCCTTGATGTCATGCTGGACGCCATCATCGAGCCGATAGGCTTCCTTCTCCATATCAATGATTTCAAATATCCGGTCGGCCCCGGCCATGGCACGGCTAAACCAGTTATTGACCGCGGCAAACCACTGGATCGGCCCATAGATCAGCGCAAGGTATGCATGAATTCGGTAGAACTCGCCTAGGGTCAGTTCCTTTCGGACCACCATCGCACCGCCGACCAGCCAGCATATGATCGTTCCCAGCGAACTGAAGAATAGCATCGCCCCAAAGATGGTGAACCAGCGAGAATCGGCCTTGACCCCTGCCTCTTGAAGCTCGACATTTCGCTTGGTGAACTTGTGAAACTCACTATCTTCTTTGGCGAAGGCCTTCACGACTCGAATGCCATTGAGGCTTTCGTTAAGGTGAATGTAGAATCGCGCCCACTTCTGGCCAACCTTATAGAACATCTGGGTCATGGGCTTCCAGAAGCGCACCGCGATCGTGATGATTACGGGAATTGGCGCGAGGATGCACAGGGCCAGAAACCAGTTAGTCCAGAAGAGGAAGGCAGAGACGCCGACCAGCATCAGTCCGTTGAGCAGAAAGTAGGGAACACCTTCAACGAGGAAGCCCCAAACACGATCGGTATCCGTCGTCACCCGCGAAGAGATTGCACCGACTTGCTTCTTATCGAAGTAGGTCAGTTGCAAGAACTCGATCGCTCGGTACACGGTGGCTCGCAAGTCGGCAGCAATTGAACCGGCCAGCTTCGCTACGATACGGTCCCGTGTGATATTGATGAGCGAGCTTGTCAGAGCAATACCCACCCACACGCCGATGAGCTGATAAAGAAGCGGATAGTTCGTGTGCCGTTGGAGGACCTCATCAATTAGCCGACCTTGGAGGATCGGCGGCACGAGGTTCAAGACAGTCGTGAGGAAGGCCAGGGCTGCAAGCGCTATGGCCCAGTACTTGTAGGGGAGCATAAAGCGCGCAATCCGAAGCAAGGTCTTGCCTCGATCAACACAGGCCGGACAGATGCCATCAACTTCGGGCAAGAGGCGCTTGCACTTTTCGCAATGCGTACGCTGGGGCTTGAGGTTGATTAGCAGCTCTTCGCCCTTGGCGAGTTGTTCGATTCCTCGCGCGGCTTCGCTGAACCGGGCCGCGATCGTATGGGTATAGCTGATGAGGGCGAGCTTCTCCCCCTTCTTGGTGGTCACTTCAAGGCGGCCGCCACCAACAACGGGCTCGTTCCGAGCATTGTGGATATCGGCGATTGGAATGGTCGCGCTTAACGCGCCATTCATCTCGAGAACACGAACGGACTCTGCATCAACTTCGAGGACGCGCTGACCGTAGTCGCCACTTTCAAGGAGGTCGGCGACAAGGCGGATCAGCGCGCCCGTACTACTGGGCTCGGTTTCAGAGGGATTTATGGGTTTAGATTTCATTGGCAAAAAACGCAAGGGACACCTCTGGAATAAACAGGGCGTCGGCTACAAGACAGGGCCACGAGGCCGATACAAGTCAAAATCTTGCGACTTAACCGGAAACTAACTCCGCCAAGAGTGTTGGGCCCGACCGGTGTGCCGCGAAGATGAATGTGATTGAAGGGAACTCTCAGGCGAGTTCCGGCGGAGTCAGCAAATCATAGGATCGTCAGATTATCCGAGGTCATTAAGAATTGTCAAGAAGAGGTACTTTTGGTCCAAGACCGGCAGATTTCTCCTGAATCAAGATTTGTGCGGCTAGGCTGTACTAGTTGGGCAAAGTGGGCATATAATGAGCCTATGAAGTTGATTCTCACCAGCGCGCTATGTCTTGCTTGGGCCATGTCATTGGCGAGCTTTGACCTGATGCTCATTCAGGAGGCGACCCCAGTCGGTGGTTTGTACCGGGTGCATCGCGTTGATCCAGCCAATGGTGTATCTCTAGGGTCGTTCCAGATTGGTCCTGACAGCAAGGGCCTCGCCGCCAGCCAATCCAGGGGAGAGATGTACACGATGGATGTTAATGGCAACCTGCGTACGTGGGACTACAGCACGGGGGCAATGAAGTCTGTTCGATATGTAGGAACAGGTTTAATTCAAGACTTCATCATTTCTAATGATCAGAGCAAGGTGTATTTTGTGAACGGGAGCAATCTTGTCTACTCCTACGACCTCACCACCAATGGCACAGGCACGATCATTAACCAAGCGGGCACTCAACTCACGAGGCTGACCCAAGCGGGCAATGGCGATATCTATGCATGCGATATCGCATCGGGCAAATTGGGTCGCTATAACGCGGCTTCGTCCTATTTCCTTGCATCAACTGAAACCTACTATGGATCAACGGTGGATCAGATGACATATGTTTCTAACGTTTTCCCAGGTTATGGGGCAGTTTACTATGGCTCCGATGCCACTGCATTTGGTTACAACATTACTGCTGGCGGAAACTTTTATGCCGGGACTGCCTATGGCTTCTCGGTTCAGTACGCGAACACGGCCGACGCGGTCACGCAGTCGCATAACGGGGCGTACCTGATCGGATCAGACACCAGCTCGAGTAGCAATGTTCGGGTCGCAGAGATTGATCGTGGTGGCTACATTGTCCGGTCAAACATGCTCAGTGGGATCAATGGCGTGAAAAAGGTAGCCATCGTCCTCGCGCCAGAACCCGGCACCGTAGCCGCCATTGGCCTAGGAATTGCGGCTCTCCTCAAGCGACGTCGCAAATAAGACCGCATACACAGCAAAACACCTTATACTGGGTTTATGATTACGGCGCTCGCTGCCCTCGCTATCGCCTCCTCGGCCGCTCCGTTTGAATTCACGCCGCCGGCACCAGGCACAAAGACGTACTCCTTTGGCGACAGCGACACGACCCTCAATCGTGTTGACATCAGTTGGAAATGGGATAAGACGGCTGTCGCAAAAGTCGATTATTTCCCTTCGCTAAAGTGCGGTAAATGGTGCAAGGGAGAAAAGCATTTTCGACATCGCGATTGCGACACTTCATGCGATGTCACCTGTAGAAGGTCGCATCGCTTCGATGATGCTCCGCAGTGGCAACTCTCAGGGATAGCAAACGATGGACCAACACTGAGAAGCGCTCTGGAGCAATTTGGATACCCTCCAGGATATGCCCATGGCCTTGAAAGTACAGGTTATGACTTGTCGGGCCTCCTCAGAATCTTGAACGATCCAAAGCTTAGGGCAACCTGGAACCTCTCCTGCTGGAATGATGACCCATGCACGATTTCAGGACGAACGGTTGACGAGTACGAGTATACGGTCACCATCGAAGTACGCCTCTATCGGATTAGTCTGATCGGCGAGACGGAATTGCGCACCAATGGCCCGACCGCTCAATTTGCGGCGCGTGTCTTTTTGCTCAACCCCGATACGATTTCACAATCGGTGAAGTCCGTTTTCTGTAGCTGCGATGTCGTCTTAAATAAGGAGCATTCGTCGGTTCCACTCCAGGCCATTCCGCAAACTGCCGTCACCATAAAGGAGCCCGACGGGGAAACTCGCGTCGCGACCGGGCCGGAGGTCAAGGCAATGGGCTTCGAAGTCGTCGCAAATGACATGAACCACGCCTCGTTCACCATGACTGGAACCTGTGCGAATGCTTCTGAAATCTGCATCCCCGCTGGTTGGGAACTTGACTGCACAGATGGAAGCGCACAAGACACTCTGCTCGTGCAAGACCTTCGTTTTCCCATTCCTCCTCCGCCTCAACCACCGGTCCTCATGGCCTCCACCCTTGCGACGCTTCCGATTAGCGCGTCACCGGTGAAGCTCGACGCCCTCACCATGTGCTTAGAGATCGAGAAGAAAGAACCGAATCCAAAACTGAAATACAAGCTGGTTCCTCCGAGGAGTCAAGCGAACGTGTTGAACGCGCGTTTAGCCGCGGATGGGCGTCGCACAACGATCGGTACTCAAGTGCGAACGTGGATCATCACCGACAACGCTTCCTACGACGCCATCGCCAAACTGCTAGTCCCCGTTCCTTCGCCCGCCATGTATATTCGCGAACTTTACAATGCCAAGAAGGTTGGCGCAATCGATCCTATTGACAAGAAAGTCGCCGCCATGTACAGCAACGACTTGCTCACGACCCCGGGCCTCGAAGCCGACGTCATGGATGACTTTGTCAAGGTCAAACTGAGTCACGACAGGGAGGCCACCCTCAAGTGGATCGGCAGTTCAGCAGGGAAGTCGTGGGCCGAATGGTTCGATAGTGTGCCAGCAGCGACTGTGGCTCCGGCTATGGATCAATTCATTGAGCGGATGTGCCACTCGGGCGACTCCAGCCTACTCGCTCTGGCGCAAATGCTGACGTCAAATGAGCTCGCTCCGCATCTCACCGATTTGAAGGGCGACTCTATCGGTGCCCTAGTTGCCCGTCTGACGCGCCCCTGCGACGCCAAACTCGCCGAAGCACTCGTCCTCGCCTTGGAGAAAACCAAACACCCATCGGCAAAGTTCGCTTTCCTTAATGCAGATAAGGGCCTAAACAAGAGCCTCAAGGAGCGACTAGAGAAGATCTAATCATTTCCACGACAACCTCTCCTCCCAACCAAGAACTATCGAATCCCAAACGTCTTGAGCGGGACGGTAAGCGTCAAAGTTGACGTCCACGCAGGCCTCTGGGACGATCGAAACGGGATTGCATGAACATAGCCGGCGTTGACCGCCACGGAATACCCCATACCGCGGTAGAGGGTCGCACGAAGGCCATGCTCGCCGCGCCACGGCCCCAAGAACGCGGTCGAAACCTTGCTGTATGCGGTGTATCGCGAATCCAGCTTGAAGTTCACCGTCACGCCGAAGATCCACCCTGTGTCCTTAAACACTCGATCATAGCTCTGGGTGTAACCCAAGTTGCCGCTGAGTGACCATCGCCCCAAACTCGCGACCGTGTGCGATAAACCGGTCTCGTGTTGCCAACGATTGACGAGGTTGTACTTGATTTTGGTGTAGGCGGCCGCTTCGCGAAGCGCGTGGACCTTGAGCTCCTGAGCGAAGGTGGGCAGGCCAATCCCGAGGATTACAACGATGGCAAGAAAGCGCATTGAATCAATTTTGACATCATTGGGAATGAGCGGATGGGGGTCTGGCCAGCCAGAATTGTTGATCTAATTAAGCAGCCGAGGCAGCGCGGGCGCTGCCTTCGGTTGTTGCTTCACGTAATCAAACCCGAGGAGCTTCGCAATACTCGTGGCCACCTGCCCATTCGTCACGTCGCCTGTATTCATCATTTCGCCAAGCGCCGGTGTATCCGGACCCAGCACCATCATCCATGTGTACTCCGCATTCGTCACTGTCTCGCCATGGCTGGTCCACTTCCCGCCATCACCGCGACCATGATCCGTCGTGATAATCAATGTCGTCTTGCCTCGATACTTCGGCATCGCCTGCAATGCCGTCCAATAGTCGCTCACCCAGTGGTCAAAGCGATTGGCCGCGTTCAGATAGGCCGGATACTTTCCACTATGCGCATATGAGTCGGTCTCGCCAAACAGCACCCCGAGTAGCGTAGGCTGCATCTCCCGCAAGTACATCATGGAAGCTTCGTAGGTAAATGCATCCGCAGGGTCCGATGGGAACGGATGATCAGTTTTGGCCTGCAGTCGGTTGAATAGTTGCGCCGCCGGGGAAGTCGAGAAAGTAATTGGCTCCATTCCGCTCTGAACATAAAATCCGCAGCGCTTCTTGTTGAAAATCGCCGAAACGACCGCCCAATTCCCAAACGCCGCTACCTTCCCGCGCAAGGAACTCTGCTTATTCAGCCACTCGAAAACCGTGACATTGCGGTTCGGTACCGCATCATTACTCCGAATCTCGGGATCAACAAAACCCTGCAAGGTCTCGGAGTATCCAGGGTAGCTGAATTTCAGCCCATTGAGCACCTTCGACGTGCTCCCCCGGTCGCGGTTTCCATAAAGTTGCCCTTGCGTCCCGATTGTGGACCAAACAAACGGCATGAGTGCCTTTCGCCGAGCTTCGACCGTGGGCCGCCAGTACTTCTTGTAATGGGCATCGGTCGGCTTAGCCCCCTTCATCAATTCCTCATCCGCACCCCGGAAGACCTCCTGCCACCGCAACCCATCGGTGAACAAAAACACCACATTTCGGACGTCCGACACAGGTGCCGTGACCGAGAGACCAAGAAGAACCAATGAACTCAACATGCCACGCAGGTTACCGTCCCCGTCATTCCCGCAGATTCCCCTCTCGCCATGGAAAGAATCGACAGCCTCCCGAAAAGAACCCATTCCTTCATGAGAACAAAGCCATTTCTCATAATCAACCTCCGCAGAAACCTGTAACGATCTGAAATCCTTACAGCATCCCGGCCCTTCCTCCCATCAAGAGATCTGTTCTTCTCAAGCTTCCGCCCAACCCGACTCCGCCTCAATAATCTAAGGTCTAAAATAACAACATGGCTCGGGTTATTGGCTCTGCCTTGTTCATCGTCGTGGTTTTTCTTGTCTTGGTTGCGGTCAAGCCTCGGCCCGACACGATCGCGCTCGATTTCACGACCCTCGCCAGCGGCTATGCCGGCCTGCTCATCGGTCTTGGAGGCTTCGCAATCACGGTGCTCGCGCTCCTCCTTGGTTTAGAAGCCCTCGATGCCGACCGCAAGGGTGAACTCCATAGCGTGACCCATACCGCCGCTGTGCGTCATGTCGCGGTCTCTCTCGCCGTCGCCAGCGTCACGTGCTTTGTTGGTGCGAACATGCTCAGCGAGGTGAGCGCCTTCGGCGTGTCCGTCGAAAAGAGCCAAGCCCAAGTGCGCACCGAGTTCGCCAATGCCCTCATCGCCGCCGGGAAGTCCCAGGCCGAGGTCGCCGCCGCTGAACTGAAGCTGCAAGCCCATCCCGAATTGCATGCCTCGGAGATTTTGGGATTTGCCCACCCCGTACCAGCCCGTCTCGACATGATGGACGGCATCCTGCGCTCCTCGATACGCCGCCATTTCGTGCTCGGCAGCGTGGTCGCCTATCTTGCCTCCTTCCTCCTGCTCCAAGCCCTGTCCTTCCTCCTGCTCATTCGTTTCCCCCACCACCGTTGGATAGACGCCCTCCAGAATCTCGGGGTGCTGGGTATCGGGGGCATGGTCTACATCAAGATGATCCACGTCGCTAGCTACGGCATGACGGAGAAAGACTTTGGCGGCAGCCGGCTCCTCATTTTGATTTTGCTCACGGTGAGCGCGCTTGCTTATGGCTTCGCCCTCAAGCGCACCTCGGCTCGGCTCGCCGATGAAGCCGTGCTGCGCACCTACACCCCCCTCGCCCCCTATTTCGTGAGCCTGGTGGCGTGCCTTCTCTGCATGATAGCCCTCGCCGGGACCTTCAACAACCTTGGCCCGATCACGGGCGGCGACCGCTTCCTCGCGTTCTTCTTGCCGACCATCGCAACAGGCATGCTCTTGGTGATCCAGCTTCACCGACAGAACCCACCCAGTTCATCTCCCGTCACCCGTGAGGGATCATAACCCTCATTTAACAGTTCGTTACTTGCGCTTGCGTCGCCGCATCAACAATAATCCCAGTCCAAGAGGCATGAATGCCGCCGGTTCTGGTGCGATCACGATGCCTGGGTGATAATAAGAAGCACTTGAAAAGCTGCCGCCCGGCGCAGTGATCGTGGTCGACGCTCCAGGAATGAAGGAGCTACTTACAATGTCGATCCTTGCGATGCGAGCATTCGCCGCAACGGTCGAATCTTGCCCATAAATCCAATAGCCATTGTGCCCGGCCAAAACAGAAGGCATTGAATTCGTGCTCGTGAACCCTGTGATCGTAAATGGAGTTGTAGTCACAGGCGAGCCACCGGAAAGGAATGAGCGGATGAAGCTCACCTGACTGGACGTGTTCACATAGGAGAACGCAAACTGTGGCAAGGAGCCCGGCACCCCCGGGTTAAATGTGAATCCAGCTTTGCCAAGTGCAGTGCCCGGCGCCACCGAAACACCGGCCGACGAAGTGGCCGACAAGGTAAGCGTCGCCGTGGAGAGAGTCTGGTAGGTGATGACGTTGCTTGTATTGATCCCGATCGCGATGAGCGTTGTCCCGAACGAAGTCAGGCTCTGCCATGCAACGGAGCTTGAGAGCGTTACGTTAGTGGAAGCCCCCGTCACAGTATCAACCTTACGAAGCGTCGTCGAACTCATCCCGAAGAGCGCGCCATCCGCATATTCGAGGCTACGAGGATTCACCGGGAGAACCCATGAACCCAAGCTCTGCCCCGTGCTGTATGCATGACCAAACGCGCCAAAGCCGCTGCAACTGTAGGAGACGCCAGCCCCATTCGTAGCAACTAACAGAGGGTTTTGGCCGGCGAAGCTGCCGAGGGATACACCGTTGACCGGATCATAGCGGTGCACACGCCCATCGGACCCCGGGATCAGCATTAGGTCAAACGAGGCAACCGCCCCCGCCGCCAACGACGCGATAGCTGTGAGGGCCGCAAATTTCAGTGACATGCTGACAGTATATAGGGAGGAGCGCTCCGGGCGATTACCAGGTTCTCAAAAGTTTTCCGTCCATGCCAAAAAAGGGCAGAGGGAAGGTAACCCTAGCTTTCCAACAAGCTCGCCAAGCGGCGGCGATCGCCGGGCAAAAGAGGAAAGCGTTGGCGATTTCGAAGCTCTTCCGCCCGCCCCAAATGGCTCTGCGCGTCCACCTGATCCTCAGCACACAGAGCCAAGCCCTCGATCGCATGAATCCTCACTAATTCCAGACCATAGGTCTCGCAAAAGTCAATCGCCTCCGTGAAAATCACCCGTGCCTCGTCCCGTTTCCCCTCGGCCAAAAGTAAATAGCCCAAGGCCACCCGCGCCTGAGACTCCAGCCGTACATTGCCCGCCTCCAAATCCGACACGCTCGCCATCGCGAGCCGCCCCTTTTCGGCATCCGGCACCAATGAATAGTAGAGCGCCCGGTGGAGACAAACAATATCGCTGGGTGGCAACGATTCAAGCAGCAGAAGCGCCTGATCAATATTGCCGCCATAACCAAACCAAAGCGCCTTCGCATGAATAAACCGCCTCTGCGCCTCCTCAAAACCATGCGACTTCGCCAGAGACGCCATCGCATCAATGAAGGTCAAGGCTTTATCGAGCCGGCCCCGAAAGATCAAGAAAGTCGCCGCCGAGTACGCCGCCGTCGTCCATTGAGGGTCATCGCTCTCCGGTTCCCATCCGTCGAGGGTCCGCTTGGCCACCTTGATCCCCTCATCGCATTGGCCCGCCCACATCAATACCGACGCCAATTGCACCATGCCCCAGCGATAGCTGGCATGATCGGGGTCCAAATCGCGCAGGCCCGCGCGCAAGGCTCTTTCCAGCAAGGGAAGCGGCATGTTCGGAATCAACTTCTGGCATCCTTGTAACAGCTCGATGATCTTTCCCGGGTCGCTGACCGTCGCCCATTCCAGTAATGAAGCCGCCGCCCGAACCGCCTCGCCCAGCTTGCCCGATGGCGCGAAGCTGGCTAGCTCGCTACGGTATGAGTCAAAAATCTCTTCGGGCATTTCAGGTAGTAGGGTGAGGTTGCCGGGGTCCTTGCCGGCGTCCAAGCACTCGAGCGCATCGCAACGATAGGTGACAGAAATCCGGCATGTTTCTCGGGCCGCATCAATGAGTTCGCGAGGAATGGCAGAGATCGCTTGTCGCAGGTTCTGTTGCTGGCTCAGCCTCGGCTTGTCGGCCCAAAGCTCCCGCCCCAACCACTCACGCGATACCGCAATGCCATTGTTCAAAGCCAGGAGCGCAACCAGCGCCCGCGCCTTCCGAGAGGGAATCTTGACCTCGTCACCACTAGGCGACAAGATCAAAAACTCCCCCAACAATCGGAAATGCCACTCCGCCGACGACATGGGAACAGTATGTTCCCGCCGCGTCTATTTGGGCATGAAGTGAGGATGGAGCTCGTCCGAACTTTGGTTCGTCACGCGCCTTTGCCCTGTGCCATCGGCATTCATCTCATAGACTTCCCAATTTCCATTGCGCATCGAGCTAAACATGATCTTGCTCGCATCCGTATTGAACGCTGCATCCGACTCGTCCGCCGTCGTATTTGTGAGCTTCGTGATGCCAGTGCCGTCGCCATTCATGATGTAAATCTCGAAGTTGCCGCTCATATCGCTTTCAAATACGATCCGCCCATCCGATCCATAGAATGACTCGTATTCCTCCGAATCATTGAAGGTCAGCTGGGTGACGTTCGTGCCATCGGCGTTCATGACGAAAATCTCCGAATCGCCTTGCCGCTCGCTGTCGAAAACGATCTTGGTTCCATCGCTGCTAAACGTGGGGTCCCAATCGTTGGCCGCATTATTGGTGAGGTTGACCAGACCCGTGCCATCAATGTTCATGACATAGATTTCGCTGTTCCCGTCACGATTGGACCCAAAGACGATTTTGGTGCCATCGGGGCTGAAGGCCGGATGGTAGTCGTCGGCGGCATTATTGGTGAGGTTCACCGGATTCGTACCGTCTACGTTCATGATGTAAATCTCGTCGTTCGCGCTGCCCTCAAATCGCTTGAAAACGATCTTGGAGCTATCGGGGCTGAAACCTCCAAAGCTATCCGTGACCGAGTTAGAGGTCAAGACCGTCGCGCCCGAACCATCCGAGTTCGCAATGACGATCTCGGCGTCACCGTCGGCATCACTGTCATAGCCAATGATAAAGATCGGCCCGGAGAGTCCGCCGCTCCCGGCGCAACCGGCCATCGCGACCACCGTCATACCAAGAAGAATAGAGTGCTTAATGTTCATAGCTGTCCTCGCAAGA
>JADLGZ010000114.1 GCA_020849075.1 Fimbriimonadaceae bacterium
ACAAGACGTTGCTGTCCACGCCAGCCCGAGCGAGGCCGGTATCGGGCGCTTTGTCCCCTTGACGCCTATTCGCCTGTTGGACAACTCGGAGTTCAAATTCGACGAGGGTGTGACCGTGATCGCGCTGACCAGTGCGACTTGCCCAATCAGTAAGAAGCTGACCGACACCACTCGTCGCTTGTCCAGATCATGGAAGAGTAAAGGGGTTCGGTTTGTGATGGTGAACCCCATGGCATCCGAAACCAAGGCCGAAGTCCAGTCTCAAGCGAATGATTTTGGACTTCCCTACGCTCGGAGCACGAAGTTAGCCGAGCTACTGGGCGCAAAGACTACCACCGAAGTTTTTGTTCTTGACAAGAGCCAGACCCTTGTTTATCGAGGTGCTATCAACGACCAGTACAGCATCGGAGCAACCAGACCAGAGCCGACCCACCATTACTTGGAGGACGCCCTCCGGGCCGTGACGAGTGGGCAGTCGCCTGCGGTGAGCGCAACGGTAGCCCCAGGGTGCGCGCTAGCATTGGCTTCGACTTCGAACGAGATCAAACCGACCTATCACAACCGCATTAGCCGAATCATTCAAGACAACTGCTTAAGGTGCCACAACCGCGATGGTGTTGCGCCGTTCGCCCTTGAAACGTATGCGCAAGTCAGTGAGCGGGCCCGGATGCTTGAGGTCATTACGCAAAGCAGGCGAATGCCGCCGTGGTCGGCCGCTCCTTCGCCAAGGCCCAGTAAATGGTCAAATGATGCGAGCCTCTCGAACGAGGATCTCGCCGCAATCAAGGATTGGGCAGCGGCGGGCGCACCCGAAGGTGATCCCAAGGATGCGCCCCAACCCCGGCAGTGGCCAAAAGAATGGACTATCGGCAAACCTGACTTAGTTTTGCAGCTTCCGCAGGCGATCGCCGTGAAATCCGATGGCGTAATGGACTACCAGTATGTGCGTATTGATCCCGGCTTTAAGGAAGACAAATGGGTCAGCGCCATGCAGATCCTGCCGACCGATCGGAGTGTCGTCCACCACGTGCTAGTTTTTTTGGTGCCCCCCGGGCAGGATTACGCTAGCGACAATCGCGGTCTAGGGGGATTCTTTGCCGGCTATGTACCGGGGAATGACAATCAAGTTATCCCAGCCGGGTTAGCTAAGAAAGTCCCGGCGGGTACCCGGTTCGAGTTTCAAATCCATTACACGCCGAATGGGAAAGCCACCAAGGATCAACTTCGCATGGGCCTGAGATTCACGGATAAGGAGCCGGAGCGGGAACTCCGGACCATTGCCGTAACAACCCTGCTCCTCAGTATTCCGCCGTACGCGGATAACCATAAGGTTGTGGGGCGCCTCCCCGTTCTGCGCGATACAGAGATTTATTCATTTTTGCCGCATATGCATGTTCGAGGGAAGGCCTACCGGTACGAGGTGCAATATCCGGATGGTCGAACTGAGTTGCTCCTAGACATTCCGAAGTACGACTTTAATTGGCAACTTGAGTACAAGCTTCGCGAGCCCAAGTTCGTGCCTAAAGGATCAAGGATCATCGGCACTGCCTGGTACGATAACAGCGATAAGAACCCCGCGAATCCTGACCCATCCAAGCGGGTGACCTGGGGCGAGCAGACGAGCGATGAAATGATGCTGGGGTACATGTCATTCGCCCAGAGATAGGCTAGCTGTGGCGTACACTTGGCGGTATGCCTCGCCCCCTCGTTTTCGGCAATGGATCGCTCCTCGTTCAGATCGACCGCCGTCACCGGATACGAGACCTGTTCTTTCCCCACGTTGGTCAGTTCAACCATTTGGCGGGGCACTCAGTCCGCATGGGCGTGTGGCGGGAAGGGCGGTTTTCCTGGTGCGATTCGGACGAGTGGGTGATTTTCCAGGCATACGAGCCCCAATCCCCGGTTGGCCGGTCACGACTTACATGCGAGGCTCTACAGGTTGAACTTGAACTGGCCGAGACCATAGACGAACATCAACCCATCTTTTCGCGATTGATTACGGTCCACAACCACGGTGATGAGGCGGAGATTCGGTTATTCTTCGCCCATGATCTCCGGCTAGAAGAATCTGACATCGGAGATACCGCGCTTTACCATCCAAGTGGATCAATCATTCATTATAAGCGCCATACTGCCCTCCTCTTCCGCGGCACTTGGGGTGATGCGAAGATCCATGAGTACCAATGCGCGACTCGGAACGGCCCATGGCCCGAGAGTGATGCGGAAGACGGCGTGCTCTCGATGAACCCAATCGAGCAGGGGTCCGTGGCTTCAGTCTTCTCCTTGCGGGCCCGCGTTGAACGCCAAGGTCTCAGCGAAGCAAAGTACATGATCGTGGCAGGGGTGGGAACGCAAGAAGTTCTGGACCTTGTTTCAGAAGTCCTAACACCCAGACCTTGGCAGCCTCATTTCAAAGACGGGGGAGATTGGCATGACCTATCAGCCCGCGGATTGATGACCGTAATGAGTCAGATCAATGCGAACGGCGCAATACTGGCCGGGAACGACAGCGACATTCTTGAAACTGCGCGGGCGACCTACAGCTACTTATGGCCCCGGGACGGCGCTCTCGTTGCCTCGGTGCTCGATGCCGCCGGTACTCATGCAGTAACGAAGAAGTTCTTCGAACTCTGCACAGGACTCCTGCCAAGCGAGCCACCAATGTTCTTTCACAAGTACGGCCCCGATGGGGCTCTAGGGGCGAGTTGGCATCCGTACGTCTGGGAGGGGCACCCCATTGTGCCTTTCCAAGAGGATTCGACCGCCCTCGTGGTCTGGGCATTGGGTGAGCACTTGAAACATGGGGGCGATCACGCAGATATCACTCGCTGGTATGACCGGATGGTCGGGCGTGTCTGCAATTTCATGGCTACCTATGTTGACGAGCGCGGATTGCCGCTTCCGAGTTGGGATCTTTGGGAAGAACGGCGCGGGGTCCATACCTACACGGCAGCCACGGTCATCGCCGGACTGCGGGCCGGTGCCCGCCTTGCGGTCGAATTTGGCAAGAAGGACGGTGAAGCGTGGCTGGTTGCGTCGGAGCGGATGGTCACCGCGGTCAGGAAACACCTTTGGAACGCCGAGCGGAAGTGCTTTTGGCGGATGGAGGGGGACGCCACTATTGATGCGGCTACCCTCGCCTTCGGTGCGCTCGGGATACTGCCGCCCGACGATCCAATGGTCGTTGAGAACGCCAACACAATTGAACAGGTTCTATCGGTGCGGGGTGGGCTGGCACGGTATGAGAATGACTACTACTTCCGACAACGAGATGGCTACGCCGGAAACCCGTGGGTTATCACCACGATGTGGCTAGCCCAGACACGAATTCGGCAAGGTGAGCGGCATGAGGCGGAAAGGGCTCTCCAGTGGGTCAGAGACCACCAAGAAACAACCGGAATCCTTGCTGAGCAATATCACCCTGACACGGGCCAGCCCTTGAGTGTCAGCCCCTTAACGTGGTCTCACGCAGAAGTAGTTAGGACTATCCAGATGTTGGAAGGTCTGGGCGAGACAACCCAGCAGCCCAGTCCCGATGTAAACTTCTGATATGAGCGTCACGAAATCTGAGTATCGCGATCTGCAAAGGCGCTACATGGGGCCCGACTGGCCGGAAGGGGCGGAGACCGTTGAACTTCATGTTCTGTCCCAGCGGATGGGGGTGCCCCTGGAAGAGGTTGTCCAGGACCTCAAGCAGTTACGCGAGCAAGTTGCGTCTATTCCGAACACCCTGGCCGCCCACGAGGGCTATACGGACGAGCCTCGTATTTCCGGGAAGCGGGGCATTTTAACATTCGTCATCATGATCACGTTCTGCATGATTCTGTTTGTCGTTCTGATGACCTCGATCAAGTGGTTTGTGCCCAACGACCGTAACCTCAGCGCTCCGGTGGAAAAGGAGCGGTCGGGTGAGCTTCTGGTCCAACCTAAGTAAGCGGCAGAGCCATCGCTTTGTAACGGCGCGTCACCTCAAAACCATGTTTCCCATAGTAGGTGACCAACGTGGTCCAATCAATGATCGTGCGCTGAGCACCTCGCCGCTGCAAGTCCATGAGCGAAGCCGCCAGGAGAGCATCGCCAAGGCCCCGACCGCGAAGCTCTTTGGCGATCCCGATCGGGCCAAGCGAACCCCAGTTGGGTCCCAAAGATTCGCCCCATACCGCACCGCCAATGGGTAGCGCAGTGCCATCTTGCTGCGTCAAAGCAAAACCGCAACACTCTGAGCCTTTAAATAACCCCAATACACATGCGGGTGAGTCAAGGTCCCACTTTTCAAGGGTGTCCGACTTCCAGCGACCGGGGAACTCCGCCTCGAAGAAGCGGGTTACGGACGATAAGTCTCCGGGCTCGCACGGCCTGACCACGAATTCCTCCCCTAGGGGATCAAGAGCGCCAGCGGGCGGTTCATAAGTAGCGAGATCTCGTTCAAGATCAACCTGATCGTTCAAGGACTCGAAACCCAACTCTTGCAGGATCTTCCCTATCTCCGTCCAATCCTCGGGAGCGCCAGGGAAGAAGTGACGGCTGTCTTGTCCAAACATTAGCTTCTGGAAACCTTGAGCTTTCAAGCTATCAAGGACATTAGGCATGATCTCGAGCACGGCATCAAAGTGCTGAAAGCATAGGAAGCTCAAGTGAGCTTGGGATGGGATCTGGAAAGGGGCGGGGCGCTTGATCGCCAGGGCCCCTATCAGGGCCCGATTGAACACTAACCAGTGCGAAGACGATAGGTCTATGTATGGTGATCGCTCTAGGTGGGAGGTTAGCAATCCCCGCGTTAGCCGGTACTTGGCCGGTGATGACCTTTCGTGCAGGTCGAACAGCACGTCGTAATCAAGGTGCTCCCACTTTCCCAGCACTAGGCCGCCAATCGCCGCAGTTGCTCGGCGTAACGATTGAGAGCCTCGCGGGTTCGCATAATTCGGCCGATCATTGAGCCATCATCACTTCGTAACTGCTCTTGCAAAGTTGGGGCAGCGTATAAGGCTTCAAAGGCATCAGTGGAGCGACCATAGAGGTCCATCGGCATCTTTGTGTCCGCTACTTCGATATCGAGATAAGCGATGACCACTTGACTGAGAGAGCCGTAATTCCGTTGCATCCATGAACGAATGGCTTGGTACTTCTCTTCCAAGTGCGCATTGGGCCCATATTGGGCGGAATCGCAAAGAAGGTCCACGAGGTCCTCGTACCTGTTGTAGAACTCAGCCAGTTGTTCTTGCCGTTCGCGCACGGTCACTTCTCCTATTCGGACAGGATGATCGGTCGCCGTCTTTCTTTTGTCTAGCGCTATGTTGACGACACGTCGAGGGATCGAGAGGAACCATGTCCAAGTTCCCTGGGTCGGGATGGGCTCACCTTGATGTTGGCTCACGTGGTTCATTTACTTTGCTCTACGTAGTTCACCTTGAGATCACGGATCAGATTATGCGTCTGGCGACGATCGTCTTCATCCAATTCGCTCTCTAAGGCTTTGGCAATAGATTCAGCGATATCAATTGCGACTCGGGCCTGTTTCAGGTCGCCCTCAGTTTTCCCGGTAATCGGGTCCGCTTGCAAGCCCATTTTTTGCCACGCAATTGATGCCAACTGGTCAAGCATGACCGCAAGGTAAGTGTGAACGTTTATCGGCTGGGTTTGGGCCTGTGCTTCTGACATTGGCACTTAATAGACGGTCCATCCGCCGGGTTGGTGGCAATGAAAAGGAGCCAATGACAAATCGCCATTGGCTCCTAGTAGTCCGATACTTAAGCCTTCTTTCGTCGGCGAATAAGTGATGCAACGCCAAGGCCAAGAGCGATCATTGAGGCCGGCTCAGGCACGACATGGTAGGTTAGCTGGCTAGCCAACTCGGTCGGCTGGTCGGGTGCAGTAATCTGGCCCGTGGATTGACTGAGGGGGTCCCAGGCACTATCATTGCCGCCACCGCCAGTGGTCGTGGCATCAAAAACGAATGTATCACCCACGGCTAAGCCAAGAGCGGACAGATTAAAAGTATAGGAAACGCTGGGGCCAGAGATTGTGAGACTTGTTGCCGCATTGTTGTTCCAATTAACTCCATCGTAGTTCCAACCTTGGCCACCACCGCCGCTATCAACCCAACCGCCGACAAAGGCACTTGCACCGCCAATTAGGCTGTAGGGGCGGCCCCAAGGATTTCCACTTGTAACTGGATCGCCGACATTACGAATGATCGCGTTCACTTTGATCCAATCCGGCGATGTGATCGAGGGGCTATTTGTTGTGAACTTGAACGTGATGTCGCTGGCCGTATTCGTAATCTCAACACTTGCCAGATCCACATTGGGATTGCCATACGTAGTCATCGGGGCGTTGACATCCCCAAGAGCGTCGTTGAATACGACTGCCCATGCTGAAGTAGCCACCGTACCCAATAGGGCCAAAGAAAGCAATGTTCTCATATCTAAATTCTCCAATTGACTTTGAAGCTGCTGGGGGCTTTAGAGGCCCCCCGAAAGCTATCTTGTGTAGCAGCGTGCTTCCGCAGTCACATTCATTGTATAGCAGTTGTGAATACGTATTCGCAGTAAAAATACTGGGATTCAGCATTCTCCCAGGCGAATATGAAGAAGAGGGCTCCTTCATCTGAAGGAGCCCTCTTCCGTTCACGTGGGGCTTAGAGGTCGCCAGCGCCAAAGTTGGCGATGACTACGTCAATGTCAGCCGCATCTACTTCACCCGATGCGTCTACATCGCTGTTGGGATTACCGGTTCCACCAGGCCACATTTGGCCAAAATCGGCAATCGTTTGATCAATGTCGGCGGCATCTACTTCGCCGGAGGTGTCTACATCGCCATTGACCATCACGACGTTACCGGTGATGGCCTGGTTAGCGCCGGTCAAGTTAACTGGGACGCTGTTCTTCAAGAACGAGGAACCATCAAAGACAATGGTAGCGGCACCACTTGCCGTTGACGGTACATCAATACTAAAGCCAGCGGATGCGGTCGTAGCCAGTACGGAGCCGGTCGTGATCGCAGAAGTACCCACCATGACCGCGTAGCGGATCTGGCGCGAATTGGTCATTACGACATCATTTAACTGCAGATTTCCGGAGATAGTCTGGGACGATGTGTTGGTTGAAAACGTGTACATCAAATCGCCAGCCGTCGTGATCTGCTGATCCGGAGCCGTGATTTGGTTCTGGTACATGGAAATCGGATCCCAAGCACCATCATCATCATCGCCGCCCGTTGTCGTTGCTTCGAAGTGAATCGTGTCACCGAGTTGGAGCCCAAGGGTTGAAAGATAGACCTGATAGGTGGCGGTGTTCCCAGTAATCATCGAAATCATGCCAGGCGTGCCGAGCCAAGTTGCACCGGCAGGAGTTCCACCACCAAAGTCGGTCCCGTTCCAGATTCGGGCTTCGAAGCCACCAAAGGCTCCATCAACCCAACCGCCAATCCAACGGTTTGAACCGCCAGCAATGTTGAATAGACGAGGCCAACCAGTCGAGAGTCCAGTGTTGTATCCCGATCCCGTATCAGGGCCATGGATAGCCATAACGAGCTTGATCCAGTTTGGATTCTGCATGTCAGGGCCAACAGTCGTGAACGTAAAGGTGACCCTCGGCTCGTTGTTATTGTTGGTGTCCAGATCGGTCACGATTTCTAGGCCGAGAAGATCCACATTCGGGTTGCCATAGGTCGTCATTGGAGCATTGACGTCACCACTGACATCGTTAAACTTTACGGCCATCGCCGGGGCGACGGCACATACAAGCGCCATTGCTAAGAGTTGCTTCATTGTATTTGTTGCCTCAAACTTCGTTAATGAACAGATCAAGCATCATGCCATGCCCCCAATTCCATTGGCAAGGACGACACCAGAAGAGTCCATCAACATGATACTGCAAGTGTGAATACGTATACACAACTTTTTTCACCTTGATTTTGAGGCGCCTAATTTCTGGCAGAATTACCGGGCATCAATGGATGCGACCTCGCGATCCACTTCGGAGATGGTCATTTCGAGCATGGTCAGCATGGCTTCACAAGCGGCCACCGGCCCACCTGAGAAGGGCCAGATCAGCTGGCCGCGTGTGAAATAGCAGTCTCGATGTTGACGGCTCATCAAGTTCCACACTCTCGGGTTTATGTCCGCGCTCTGCTTGAACGTGACGGCAATCCGCCCCCCATTCCCATCCACCTTTTCAATTTTGAGTTCAAGAGCCCGGAGCCGAAGGCGCATAATCCAGAGTGCCCTCTTGACTTCGTCCGGGGCCCGGCCATATCGGTCTTGAATTTCACCTTCGATTTTGGCGAGATCTTCCTTCGAACGACTACTCATCATAACCTTATAAAAGTACAATCTCTGGCCTTGATCTTCTATATAAGATTCCGGAATGAGTGCCTTGGTTGGCAAATCGAGAGACGGTAACGGCTCAATGCCTTCAAGAGGGTCACGGTACGAAGCTTTTGCCCCGGCTCCATCAGCATGGGCCTTGAGGAAGCTAATTTCCTCGCCTATCAGCTGAGTGAAGAGATCATAGCCGACCGCCGCCATCGTGCCGTGTTGCTTCGCGCCAAGCAGATCGCCGGCACCCCGAATCTGCAGATCACGGAACGCAAGATTGTAACCGCTACCTAAACTGCTGAACTCTTGCAGAGCCTGCAACCGACTCAACGCACCCTCGGTGAGTTCCTTGCTATCCGAGTGAAGGAGGTAGGAATATGCTTGTCGGTCAGAGCGTCCGACTCGCCCTCTCAGCTGATAGAGTTGGGCTAGCCCCATCTTGTCGGCGTTCTCAACAATGAGGGTGTTCGCGTTCGGGATGTCGAGCCCGCTTTCCACAATGGTGGTGGACAACAGCACATCCGCTTCGCCCTTGATGAAGCCAACCATCACGGGCTCAATTTCACTCTCGCTCATCTGCCCGTGCCCCACCACAATTCTCGCGTTTGGGGCAAGCTTCTTGAGTTGCTCGTGAACGTGATGAATGCCCTGCACCCGGTTGAAAACGTAATAGACCTGACCGCCACGGGCCATTTCGCGCAGAATCGCTTCCTTGACGACCTCTCGACTGTAAGGGCGTACAAAGGTTCGAATCGGAAGTCGCCCAGGTGGGGGGTCCGTAATCAGAGACATTTGACGCAAGTCCATAAGGGCCATGCTGAGAGTTCGGGGAATCGGGGTTGCCGAAAGAACGAGGACATCCACGCTGACCCGAAGCTTCTTCAGCAATTCCTTCTGCTTGACACCAAACTTTTGCTCCTCGTCGATGATGACCAAACCCAAGTCTTTGAACGTGATCTCTTGGCTCAAGAGAGCATGCGTGCCGATGACCAGCTGACTCTCACCGCTTTCAATCGCCCGCAGAGTGTCTTTACGCTCGGCGCCCGTGCGAAAGCGGTTCAATAGATCCATCCGAAGCGGAAAGGGGGCTAAACGTTCTTGGAAGTTCCTGAAGTGTTGCTCGCTCAGAATCGTTGTGGGGCAAAGAACTGCGACTTGCTTACCTGCTTGGGCGACCTTGAAGGCGGCCCGGATAGCCACTTCGGTCTTGCCAAAGCCGACATCGCCGCAAACCAAGCGATCCATCGGATAGTCATTGTTCAGGTCCCGTTTGACTTCCTGAATCGCCGTCATCTGACTGGCTGTCTCCACGTAGGGAAATGTCGCCTCCATCTCCCCCTGCCAGGGGGAGTCCGGGCCGAAAGGGGGGCGCTCGACAGTTTTCCGCTCGGCGTATAGTTTGGTGAGGTCCCGAGCGAATTCCCGCGCCTCCTCGCGAGCTTTCTTGACCGTGCGTTGCCACTCGCCGCCTGTCAGCCGGTTGAGCTTGGGCATTGCATCTCCAGGGTTTAGATACTTCTGGATGCGGTCAAGTTGGTCGGCAGGCACAAAGAGCTTGTCAGGAGCGGCGTACTGAATATAGAGGTACTCCTTCTCAACTCCGGCCACTGTGCGTTTGGTCAACCCTTGGAAGACCCCAATCCCAAAATTGATATGCACGACATAATCCCCTTCCTTGAGATCGAGAACCGTAGTGATCGGGAGGCCTTCACTAAATTTGCGCTGAGGCAACTTGAGCCGTCCGACGCCAAACAATTCCTGATCGGTCAGGAGGACTTGCTTACTTGCAGGGTGGATAAAGCCTCCGGCCAAGTTCCCGGCGATGATATGAAGGCCAGGCTCATGGATCGTCGTCTCGTCCGCATCCGATGAGAACAATTCGACTTGTTCCAGCATCGCCTTGGCACGAGTTGGCTGATCCGTCGCCACGATAACTCGAAAACCTTGATCCTGCCAGCCCTTCAGCCCTTGGACCAACTGAGCCGCATGTCCTCGGTACGGCTCTGTGGAAAGTGCCTCCATATCGAATGTTTCATTGGGCTTGAGCCAGTCTGGCAGAGCGGCCATATTCGTCATGGTGAGCCAAGGCTCATGGGCGGCCATCCGCTCCGGCGGCAACATGAAGTCATTGGCCGTTGACTTGAGAGTTTCGCCTCTATCTCGTCGGGCTTCGAGGGCCTGGCGAAGGTCATCTTCGGCCCGGGCGGCAATGGGCTCGAGTTCAAATGGATCGTCAATGATGACGAGCCCATCCTCACCCACTAAATCAATGGCGCATTCACTGTCCGGGTGCAAGAGGGGGCGATACAATTCCAACCGATCAAAGTAAGACCGCATGCGGAGCAGCCGAATGTCATCCGCGACTAGGGTCCGGAGCCTCTCGGAAGCGCTTTCGCCCAGTTGGCTAGCCTCCGCCTCCAAAGTTGCCTCGATGATCCCGATGAAGGCGTGGATATCCGCTTCCGCGGGATACAGCACCTCGCGACTTGGAGCAAGTTCGAGGTTGTCGATCTTCCCCACCGATCGTTGCGAGTTTGGATCAAACAGGCGAAGACTTTCGACCTTATCATCGAAGAACTCTAGCCGAGCGGGCTGCTCAATACCCATTGCGTAGATGTCAAGAATGCCTCCTCGCTGGCTGAATTGACCGGGTACGCGCACGGGGTCTGCCGGCTCATAGCCCAACCTAACTAACAACTCCCGAAGGTCTTCAGGATCAACCCTATCCCCCACCGTGATGGTGCGAAATGCGCTTTGCAAGAACTCGCGCGGCAGGGTGCGCTCCAGAGCAGCTTGCGGTGTCGCGATCACGAACCCGGGCGTATCGTTAATCAAGAACCGCAGGGCACCAATCCGGTCGCTCAGGGCAACCGATTCGGGGGTCGCGTCTTCGAAGAGGGCACCCAGCGCACTGGGAAGTTGCCGGATCGCGCCCTCCGGAACCCCACAGAGGATGAGCTTGGCTTGCCAGGCAAGGGCTCTTTCGTAGTTGGAGCAAAGCAGTAAGACTTTTCTAGGGGCCTTAAGATACTGAGCCGCCACGAGAGCGGGGCGAGCGTCAGGCGCAACGGTGCACCACTCCGTCGGAGATAACGGAGGGGTTAGGGCTCCCGCGAGGGATTCAAGTTGATCGAGTTGCGCGACCCACTGGGCAAGACGCATGTAGATTCAGATGGTACCTCTACCGCTTCATCGTGGTAAGTCAAAGCAATATCTGCCGGAACTCTTGGATCATCAACGGAGACTTTAGCTTGCGCAGGCCCTTTTGTTCAATCTGACGAATGCGCTCCCGCGTTAGGCCAAAATGGGTGGCGACTTCTTCAAGGCGGCGAGGAAGGCCATCCGTGAGACCGTACCGCATCAAGATTACTTCCCGTTCCCGGGGATGCAACGATGACAGGGCCTCCTCTATGCGTTGTCGGATGAGGCCCCGGACAGCTCCCTCGGCATCCGCCGAAGCGGTCCGATCTTCGATGAACTCATACATTGCCCCATCAAAACCCTCACCAGCGGGCACATCCAAGGAAACGGGGTCGCTTGTAATGCGCAACAAGGCCCGTACCCGTGAAGTTGAACAGTCCATCTCTTTCGCCAGCTCTTCGGGGGACGCGTCGCGACCCAATTCTTGCTGCAGGCGAGCGCCGATCCGCGCAAGCTTGGCAATCGCTTCCGAAAGGTGAACAGGAACTCGAATCGTGCGCCCCTGATCAAAAATAGATCTCGAGATGCTCTGTCGAATCCACCACGTTGCGTACGTGCTAAATCTGAAGCCCTTCTGAGGGTCGTACTTCGCAACCGCTCGAATGAGGCCAAGATTTCCTTCTTGGATCAGGTCGCCGAGGGATAGACCCCTTCCCGTGAATCTCTTAGCAATGCTGACCACGAGTCGGAGGTTTGCTTCAACTAACGCGTCACGCGAACTTTGACAGCCATTGCATGCTCGGCGAGCCAAATCACATTCTTGATCCTTGGTGAGCAGCGCGGTCCGACCAATCCGGCGAAGCCAAATGCCGATGTCATCTTCCAGATCGCCCCGCGATCCTTGTAAACCTTGTGCCCGCTTTACCGAAGCCGATATCATTGCCACACTCATCGCAGACTTCCCCCACTCGGGAAAGCACTGTGAGTTATTACTATACAAGCAATTCGCGTAGGGTGCGAGGAGAATTGTTAAGATTTCTTGTTTTTTAACGCCTCGAGACCTTCCTGGATGAGTTGGAGCTTGGAGTCATCATGATCAGAACCACTCCCTATGAGGTGTAAATCTCGCTCGGCTTTCTTCCCTTCCAGCCACCTGATTGCGTCTTCAAGAGCATCACGGCCGATTGGAACGATCGCTTTTGCCTCCAGCATAACAAGCAGGTCCTGAACGTTGGGCTCCAAACTTGGGACCCATTGATCGGCCGGTCCGCTGGGAGGTTTGAGCCCCCATTTCGCAATCAGCGCGGTGGCGACCGATTGGCCTTCGCCAGTGAAAAACAACTCCCGCGTTAGGCATTGGAAAGCAAGTTCCCTAAGTTCAGGGACGAGGAGGGCTTGCAGAACTTGTGCCTCGCTGGCATTGACCGGGGCCTTTGGAACCTTTGCGGCAACTTGGGCGGTCACTTTCGTTGTCCCTTTGCGCCGGCGCATCACCTCCCGCTTGATTAACTTCTCAGCCGCGACCCGGTCCCGAATACCGGGATATAGGCCAGCAAGCTCGGTAGTGTAACGTTCGATCTCGAGCAGTATCGTCGCCGAGGCAAGAATTGCGAAGGCCTCTTCCCAAAAGTCATCCTTACTGGGATCCGAACGAGACCGTAACTGTTCCATCCGAAACTCCGTTGGAGCCAACCCCCCTTTGACGGCGCCAATAACCGCCTCCGCACCCCCAATTCTCAAAAGGGTATCGGGGTCTTCGCCCTCCGGCATTAGAGCAATCCTTACCTTAATGCCTTGAGACGACAACACCTGCTCAGCGCGATCGGCGGCGGTTTGCCCCGCCCTATCTGCGTCGTAAAAGATCACAACCTCGTTGGCCCAACGCTTGATCAGAGCGGCATGCTCCTCGCTGAGGCTAGTTCCCAATGAGGCGACTGCCTCGCGGATTCCGGCCCGATGACAAGCGATGACATCCATGTATCCTTCGACCAACACGGCCCGGCCCGAATCCGCCATCACTGTTCGAGCACGATGCATACCGTAGAGGGTTCGTCGCTTGGAGAAGAGCGGCGTATCGCTACTGTTTATGTACTTGGGGATGCCATCACCAATAATCCTCCCACCGAAGGCGACCAGCTTCCCGCGCTCGTCGTGGATTGGAAAAGTGAGGCGACTTCGGAACCGGTCAAAGTAACCACCGCTGGCATCGCGCTCCACCAAGAAAAGCTCTTGGCACTCCTGCAAAGTGTATCCAGCCTTCTTTAGGTGGTTGGCTAGGAAATCCCCGCTCGCGGGGCCAAAGCCGATGCCCCATTCGTTCAGCGTTATCTCATCGAGTCCGCGTTCGCGGCAGACTGCCTTCGCTTCCTTTGAATCAGCAAGCTGAGCGACGAAGAAGTCTTGGGCCAGATTCATGGCGGCCTGTTGGCGCTGTTTTAGGGCAATTTCTGGGTCGGATGGACGGCGACTCAGTTCAACGCCTGCTTCAGCGGCCAGAGCCTCGAGGGCCTCCCGAAAGGTGAGCCGGTCCATCTCCATGACGAAGTTGAACACATCCCCGCGGGCACCGCAAGACCAACAGCGATAGGTGCCAGTGGAGGGATTGACGCTGAAGGATGGGTTCTTGTCGTCATGAAAGGGGCAGAGGCCGGTGTAGCCTCTGCCCGATTTTTTCAGATTGACGCGCCTTTCAACGACGTTGACAATGTTGATCCGTGACCGGACTTTATCAACGTCGTCGGACACTTGAGGTTAGGCCTTACCGGCGGCCACTACGACGCCCGTAACATGGTGCGGGGTGTTGGGTCGAGTTCGGGACAGTCGGAATGCAACACGATCTTTCACCAAGTAGCGAACAACAATGTTATCGCCGTTGATTTCGTAGGCATCCGGTGCACCATACCTCTTGATCAGATCGTTGAAGTGCATGTCGAAGGTGATGCCCTTGCGAGTTCTCACCTTGCTGTCCTTCAGCCCAAGTGCTTCGATTTGCACGACGCGATTGAACTTATCAAACACAAAACCGTAATGAGCATTGGCTCGCTTGTAGACCCAGCGCGTGTAAACAACTCGGTCCGAACTGCCACCGCCACCACCGCCGCTAGCTTCACCACCGCCGCCGCCAGCGTCCGTTCCTCGACGAGCAGGAGCACCCTCGCCTTCCGCGCCATCGGCGCCTTGCCGAAGTTGGCGGAATTGAGTATCGCCGGTACCAAATGGGTCACCGATCATCGTGGGAGCTTTACCGGGAGTGTCCGTCGTTCCTAAGGTCGTTTGCTGAGCCTGGGCACCCGTTGATGAGCCACCGCCGCCACCGCCGCCATTGGCTCCGCCGCCACCGCCGCCGCCTTGGCTATTCAGGGATAGAGCCAAAATCTCATCCGGAGAGCCGTAAACATTGACCACTCGCGTGCCGGTGTCATAAAGCTTAATGCCGACCAAACCGGTCTCGGCCGAGGTTGACCGAGCGCTGGGACGGGAACTTTGTGCGTTGATGAATACTCCGCTCACAACGAGCGCGCTGACCACCAAGGTTCGAAATCGAAACATCTCATCCAGTATGACGGAAGAAGGACCCGCAACGGTTACAGCCTTTTGGCGCA